>JBOHRE010000022.1:0-41530 GCA_050732635.1 Longimicrobiales bacterium
ATGTCGAGCGGGTCGCGGGGTGCGGCGAGGCGCCGATCGGTGATGACGATCAGGCGCAGGTCGGGTGCCACCTGGTCACACTCAGCGACGGGGAGGAGGCGGCCGTGGAATCGCGGCTCCGGTGTCGGCGGACTGCGGGCGCGGAGCGACGGAATCGGCAGCCTGCGCGCGCCGCACCTGCAGCCGAGCGCGGTTGTGGTCGTCCAGCGAGCGGGTGAAGATGTGCGAGCCGTCGGGTGCGGCGACGAAGTAATAATAGTCGGTTTCGGCCGGGTTCAGCGCGGCGTCGATCGCGAGCTGGCTGGGCGAGGCGATCGGTCCGGGCGGCAGCCCGGCGTGGCGGTAGGTGTTGTAGGGATTGTCCGCGACACTGTCGATAGCGGCATACAGCAGGCGCTCGCGGTGCACGCCGAGCGCGTATTGGACAGTGGGATCGGCCTGCAGCGGGATGCCGCGCTCGAGTCGGTTGTGGTACACGGAGGAGATCAGCGGCATCTCGCTCTGGACCCGGGCCTCCTTTTCAATGATCGAGGCGAGCGTCACGACGTCGCGCTCGGACATGCCGATGGAGTCGGCGCGGGCGCGTCGCTCAGGCGTCCAGACCCGGCGGTAGGTTTCGACCAGTCGAGTGATGACCGAATCGAGCGTCACGCCGACCGGGAACGTGTACGTGGCGGGGTACAGGTAGCCCTCGAGCGTGGGTCCAGGCAGGCCCAGGCCGCCGGCGCTGGTGGAGTCCGTCATGAGCCGCATGATCGAGTCGGCCGGCACGCGCGTGATCGCCGCGATTCGAGGCACGATCCGTTGCAGGTCCCAGCCCTCGGGAATGACGAGCCGTTCGGTGACGACGCGGCCGAGCCGCAGGTCCTCGAGCATCGGATTCCAGCCCGTGCCAGTGCGGAATCGGTAGGTTCCTGCCTTCACGGAGCGGTCGTCGCCGACCAGCTGCGCATAGACGCGGAAGGGCAGAGGGTGGCGGATCAGCCCACGCGAGGCGAGCGAATCGGCAACCTGCGCGAAGCTCGCGCCGGGCGGCACGTTGACCAGCCGCGCCGGTCCGGTGCCGCGCTGATCGATGGTGCAGCCGGCCAGCACGGCCGCGGCGAGGAACGGTAAGGCGAAGCGGCTCATTCGTCGGTTTCCTGGTTCGTGATCCTGCGTTGATCGAGATGAGCCTGCAGGATGAGCACCGCGGCAGCCGCATCCACACGACCCTTCTCGCGGCGCCGGGATCGGGGCAGCCCGATGGCGCGCACGGCGCGTTGCGCGCGGGCGCTGGTCATGCGCTCATCGACGTAATGCACGGGCCGGCCCGAGCGGGCGGCAATGGCATCACCGAACCGGCGGACCTCGCGGGTCCAGGCGCTCTCGGTGCCGGCCGAGGTGAGGGGCAGGCCGAGCACGACGGCGACGACGTCGTGCTCGTGGATCAGGCGCAGGATCGCCATGACCGGCGGCCGCTTGCCGCGACGACGCTCGAGTGTGGGCAGCGACTGCGCGATCGTGGCCGTCGGATCGCTCAGCGCGAGGCCGATCCGGCGTTCGCCGTAGTCGATGCCGAGCAGTCGCGGCACCTACTGGAGCGCGGTGAGAGCGTCATCGACATCACGGCCGTCGGCGAGTGCCTGGTACACGGCGCCGAGCGCGTCAGCGCCGCCGAACAGGAAGCGGCAGCGATCGTCGCCCTTCGAGCGGCATTCGACCTCGAAGACGCCGACTTCGCGGCCGGCGACCTTGCCCAGAAGACTGGAAAAGAGGCCGGTCGAGAAGAAGCAGCTGGGGCGCGTGCCGAATTCCACGGGGTCCGCCTCGCCCCAGCTCGTGCTGTTGAGCGCACCGACGCCGACGTGGGCCTGTTCGTGACGGAGCTGGCCCCAGCCGCGTGCGGCGAGCAGCTCATTGAAGCGTCGCCAGAAGGCGTCCTCGCCGAGCTGTGCCAGGCCGTCGCTACCGCCGCCATCCACGGTCTGCAGCAGCAGCAGATAGAATGCATCGCCGGCAGCGTGGCCGGCGCGCTGCAACGCGAGCGCGGCTTCCTGTGCGCCGAGCTGTTCCGTGAGCGACCGACGCAGCGCGGCCAGCGAGGCTGCGGGGATCACCAGCTCCTGCGAGCGGCTGTTGTGCTGTGGCATGGCTCCTCGATCACATGGGCGTGGGGCGACGCGCGAGCTCCAGGAGTTGCGCCTCGTCGATGACCTCGATCTGCAGCGCGCGGGCTCGTTCCAGCTTCGATCCCGGACTCTCACCCGCGACCACGTAGTTTGTGGCGCGGGAGACGCTTCCCGCAACGCGGCCGCCCCTGCGCTCGATGAAATCGGCAGCTTCCTGGCGGCTCATGGTGGGCAGCGTTCCGGTGATGACGAAGGTCACATCGGCGAACGGCCGTTGTGCCGCGCGCTCGATCGGCTCCTCCAGGTTGACGCCGGCGTCGCGCAGCCGAGCCAGCACGGCGCGGTTGCGCGGCTCGCTCAAATAGGTGGCCAGCGCGGCAGCGGTCGCTTCGCCGATGCCATGGACGCCGGCGAAGTCCTCCGCCGAGGCGGCCAGCAGCGCATCCATGGTGCCGAAATGGCGCGCGAGGACCTGAGCCGCACGGCTCCCGACGTGGCGGATGCCGAGCGCGAAGAGCAGTCGCGACAGAGGCTGTGCGCGGCTGCGCTCGATCGCTGCGACCAGGTTACGGGCCGACAGCTCGGCGAAGCCCTCGAGCTCGAGCAGATCCGATTCCTGTAGCGTGAAGAGGTCGGCAACGTCGCGGACCCGGCCGGTATCGACCAGCTGCTGGATCGTGCGTTCGCCGAGTCCCCGGATGTCCATGGCATGCTGCGATGCGAAGTGCACGACGCCCCAGTACATACGCGCCGGACAGGATCCATTCGGGCAATACGCCATGACTTCATCGGCGGGCCGCTCGATCGGTGTGCCGCAGGCGGGACATGCGTCCGGTGGCCGGAAGCGGCGCTGCTTGCCGGTGCGCCGGTCTGTCAACGGTGCGACGACCTGCGGGATCACGTCGCCCGCCCGCTTGACCAGCACCAGATCGCCGACACGCAGATCCTTGCGAGCGATGTCGTCGAAGTTGTGCAGCGTGGCGAGCTTGACACGCGCGCCGCCGATTTCGACCGGCTCGAGCACGGCGTACGGGTTGAGGGACCCGGTCCTGCCGACGTTCAGCTCGATCGCGAGCAGCCGTGTCGTTGCCAGGTCGGGTGCGAACTTATAGGCGGTTGCCCAGCGCGGCTCGCGGTCACCGATCACGCCGAGCTCCGGCCACAGACGCAACGCGTCGACCTTGACGACAATGCCGTCGATCTGGAAATCGAATGTGCCCCGCGTGCCCTCGATACGTGTGGCGAAGGCAATCACCTCCTCGAGATCGGCCGCGCGCTCGTGATGCGCCTCGACCGGAAGTCCCCACGCCTCGAGCAGCTCCAAGATACCGTACTGCGTGTCGGACAGGACGGGTTGCCGGCGCTCCGGATCCAGCTGCACCTGATAGGCAAAGAAGCGCAATGGCCGCGCGGCCGTAATCGTCGGATCGAGCTGGCGCAGGCTTCCTGCCGCTGCATTGCGCGGATTGGCGAAGGTCGACTCGCCCGCGGCCGCACGGCGTTCGTTCATGCGCTCGAAGCCGGAGAGCGGCATATACACCTCGCCGCGAATCTCGAGGCGCGGCGGCACAGCACCCTCGAGGCGCAACGGGATATCGCGGATCGTGCGCAGGTTGCGCGTCACCTCCTCGCCGACCGTGCCGTTGCCACGCGTGGCTCCGCGCACGAGCACGCCGTTCTCATAGAGCAGCGAAACCGCCAAGCCATCGATCTTGAGCTCGACGTTGTAGCCGGCAGAGCGGACATCCTCAGCGATCCGCGCGTTGCGATCCTCCCAGGCGCGAAGCTCGGCGGCGTCGAACGCGTTGTCCAGGGAGTACATGGGCGCGAGGTGCCGCACCTTGCCGAACTGCTCGCCCGGCGCGCCGCCCACCCGAAGTGTCGGTGAATCCGGCGTGAGCAGCTCGGGGTGGTCCTGCTCGAGCTGCTTCAATTCGCGGAACAACCGATCGTACTCGACGTCCTGGAGCCGAGGCGCGTCCAGCTCGTAGTATTCGCGATCGGCTTCCCGGATGATCTTGCGCAGTTCCTCGGCCCGTCGCGCGAGCACCGCAATGTCCTCCCGCTTCGACATCATGCGCTGCGCTGCGCTTCCATCGGTGCGGCCGGATCGGTTGGGCTCAGGGCGTAGCGACGGCTTCGTCGGAGGATTCTACCGGCAGCCGATCCTCGCGCACCACACGATTGCGTCCCTCGCGCTTTGCCGCGTACAGCGCGGCGTCGGCGCGCTCGACCAGCGCGCGCGCATCCTCGACATGCGGGTGCGGATATGCCGCAATGCCGGCGGAGATGGTCATGTGGAGTCCCTCGCGCCGTGCCAACGGGAATGAGTGGCGCTCGACATGCTGGCGCACGCGATCGGCGAAGGTCTCGGCGTTCTCCAAATCGGTTTCCGGCAGGATCACGATGAACTCCTCGCCGCCATAGCGGCCGAGTTTATCGATCTCCCGCGCGGTCTGGCGCAGGATCGAGGCGAGCTCCTGCAACACGCGATCGCCGGCCTGATGGCCATAGGTATCGTTGACCTGCTTGAAGTGGTCGAGATCGAACATGGCGACCGCCAGGCCATCACCGGATCGTTGCGTGCGTTCGAACTCCTCGTGCAGCTCCTCGTGGATGTGGCGGTGATTGAAGAGACCGGTCAGGCCATCGCTGATCGAGAGCTGCTCGAGCTCACGATTCTTTTCCTCGAGCTCGTCCTGAAGCCGTTTGATGCGAAGCATGGAGCGAACGCGTGCCTCGAGCTCGGGAAAGTTGACCGGCTTGGTCAGGTAGTCGTCGGCTCCTGCATCCAGTCCGGCGACCTTGTCCTGTGTCGAGTCGCGTGCGGTAACGAGAATGATCGGAATGAACGGCATCTCCTGGTCCGTCTTGATGCGGCGCGCGACCTCGTAGCCGTCCATGCCGGGGAGCATGACGTCCAGCAGGATCAGATCCGGCGGTGCGTCACGGATCGTGCGCAGCGCGGCCTCGCCGTCGTCAGCAGACGCGACCTCGTAGCCGACCGAGCGCAGTCGCGTCGACACGATCTCGACATTGTCCGGGCTGTCGTCCACGACGAGAATGCGACCGCCCTCGAGACGCTGCGCGGTTGACATCGTAGGCTACCTCGAATCCACGTCTACTCTGCGCTCGCTCGTCCGATGAACTTTTCGACCTCCGCCACGACTGTCCGGGGCTCGCAGGGCTTCGCCAGATAGCCATCGCAGCCGACGGTCTTGGCTGTCTCGCGGTCCTCGGCGAGCGCGTGGGCAGTCAACGCGATGACCGGGATCTGGGCCGTGGCGCCGTCCTGCTTCAGGATCTCCGTTGCCTTCCAGCCGTCGATCACCGGAACGGAGATATCCATCAGGATCAAATCGGGCTTGCGCTCCCGGGCCATGCGGATGCCCTCCTCGCCGTTGCGGGCTTCGAGGACACGATATCCGCGATGCTGCAAAATCGTGGCGTAGACGATGCGATTGTCCTCGTTGTCTTCCACGATCAGCACGGTCTTGGCTGCCATTAAATCTTTCGTAATTCTGGGGCGAGGCCAGCCCCGACAGGCGGGCCGACAGTGCCCGTTGCACAACAGGTGCCAGACGAGGATGGATCGTCCGGCGGGCCGGCAGGCTGCCAGGCGGCGGCGATCAGCGGGCCTGGCCGTGCGGAAATGTAGAGTTCCCACTCCAGCGTCGGCAAGCCGAAGGCGAGATCTGCAATCATTGCGGCACTTTGCGTCAAAGGGCATGTCGGTTGCAGATTCGACGAGACGGACGATCTCCGACGAGGACGATGCAATGTATTACGAGGAGGAATCCCAGACGTTCGCGTTCCTGGCGGGGTTGACGCTGGGCATCGTGCTGGGCGCCAGCCTGGCGCTGATGGCGGCGCCGCAAAGCGGGAAACGAACCCGGCGTCAGCTGCGACGGGCGGTGACGCGCTCGGGGCGCGGCGTCGGCGGACGGGTCGAGGACTGGACAGACGATTTCCGCACGGCGGTCGAAGGTGGGCGCAAGCGCCTGAATCTGTAGAGACCGGCGACCAGTGAACGCGGCGGACGTGCCGGAGCTTTGGCCTGGATCGACGGTGGGACCGAGCGATCTCGGCCCGCGGTTCCGCGAAGCGTTCCCCGACGAGCGTTTCGTGGTGGTGAGCAACCGCGAGCCGTACGAGCATCGCTGGGGCGAGGACGTCGGCGAGATCGCGGTGCGTCGTCCTACCGGAGGTCTGACCTCGGCGCTCGATCCCGTGCTGCAGGCGCTGGGCGGCGTGTGGATCGCGTGGGGTAGCGGCGAGGCGGACGCGGAGGTCGTGGATCGTGCCGACCGCGTGAGCGTGCCGCCCGAAGACGCGCGCTATACACTCCGCCGTATCTGGTTGGATCAACACGACATCCACCGGTACTATCTCGGCTTCTCGAACCAGTTCCTGTGGCCGCTGTGTCACCTGCGGCCGACCCTGACACGAGTGCGGCAGCGCTACTGGGAGCGGTACCGGCGAGTGAATCGGCGTTTCGCCGATGCCGTGCTGGACGAGACGCGCGGTGTGCCGGCGGCTGTGTGGTTCCAGGATTACCATCTGGCCCTCGCGCCGGCAATGGTACGCGAGCGCCGTGACGATCTATCGCTCGCTCACTTCTGGCACATCCCCTGGCCGCCGCTGGAGATCTATCGCGTAGCGCCGCAGGCCAGCGAGCTGATCCGCGGATTGCTCGCGAACGATCTGCTCGGCTTTCAACTGGACAGCTACTGCCTCAACTTCGTGCACTGCGCGCGGGAGCTGCTCGGCGCCGAGGTGGATCGCGAGCAGCGAGCAGTCACGCTGGACGGCCATACCTGCTACGTGCGGGCGTTCCCGATCTCGATCGACGCGGTGGAATATCGACGCTCCGCCAGCCGCAGCGATGCGGAAACGCAGGTCCGCCGGCTGCGGGCGCGGTATGCGCCTGAAGGCGGTTGGCTGGCGCTCGGCGTCGATCGGCTCGACTACTCGAAGGGATTGCCGGAGAAGCTGAAGGCGCTCGATTTCCTGTGGGAGCGCTTTCCAGAGTTCCGCGAGCGACTCAGCTTCGTCCAGGTGGCAGTGCCCAGCCGGACGGCGATCGAGGCGTACGACGAGTTGACACAGAAGGTCGAGCGCATGATCTGGGAGATCAACGATCGGTTCGGCACGGCCCGTTGGCGTCCCGTACACCTGATCAAGCAGGCGCTACCGTCGAGTCGGCTCGCGGTGCTGTATCGCGCTGCGGACCTGTGCATCGTCAGCTCGCTTGCAGATGGCATGAACCTGGTCGCCAAGGAGTACGTGGCCAGCCAGGTGGACGCCACCGGTGTGCTGTTGCTGTCACGCTTCGCGGGCGCGGCGGAGCAGCTCGATGGGCACGTGGACGTGAACCCGTACGATCCGGAGGAGTTCGCGCGGCATATCCGTGACGCGCTGACCATGTCGGAGGCGGAACGCAGCGGGCGAATGACACGCCTGCGCGCCTCGATCGGTACGATCTTCGAGTGGATGGGCGGCGTCTTCGAGAGCTGGGGTGAGCTGCGCCGGCCGCGCAGTCTACAGGCACTCGAGGACGCGGAGGACGCCTCCTACGTACCGGCCCAGCGCGACGCCTGAGGTAGCCGCCACATCTCAGCCCACGTGATCCCCGCCCAGGTGATCCGGCGCAAGCGCGATGGCGACACGCTCGCGGCCGACGAGCTGCGTGTGTTCTTCGAGCGCTACGCGACCGGCGACGTTGCCGACTACCAGATGAGCGCGTTCTTGATGGCCGTGTTCCTTCGGGGAATGTCGGCGCACGAGCTCGGCGCACTGGTGGACGTGATCATCGGGTCGGGCCGGCGGGTGCACTTCAGCGCGGCACGCGCGGTCGACAAGCACTCGACAGGCGGCGTGGGCGACAAGGTTTCCCTCGTGCTCGCACCGCTGGTCTCCAGCCTGGGCGTGCCCGTGCCGATGATGAGCGGGCGCGGTCTCGGCCATACGGGCGGCACGCTCGACAAGCTCGAAACGATCCCCGGTCTGCGGACCGATCTGCCGCTCGACCGATTCCGTCGTCAGGTCGAGGAAATCGGCTGTGCGATGATCGGTCAGACGGACGAGATCGCACCGCTCGACCGCAAGCTGTACGCGTTGCGGGATGTGACCGGAACGGTCGAGGCCATCCCGCTGATCGCCTCCTCGATCATGAGCAAGAAGATCGCCGAGGGCGCTGCCGGTCTGGTGCTCGATGTGAAGCGCGGTGATGGCGCCTTTCTGCCGGAGCTCGAGCAGGCGCTCGAGCTGGCACGGACCATGATCGAGATCGGCGCTGCGCGCGGCGTCGATGTCGTCGCGCTGCTGACCGCCATGGACCGGCCGCTCGGTCGTGCGGTCGGCAACGCGTTGGAGACGGCCGAGGCCATCGACACACTGAACGGTGACGGGCCGGCCGATCTGCGAGATCTGACGCTCGCGCTGGCCGCGGAGATGCTGCATCTCGGCGGCGCGGTCGACGACCTTGCGGGCGGGCGACAGCTCGCCGAGCAGGCGCTCGCGGACGGTCGCGCCCGCGCCCAGATGGCGCGGATCATCGAAGCGCAAGGCGGCGAGGCTCGCGTGCTGGATGAGCCGCAACGGCTGCCCCGTGCGGAGATCGTGCGCAGCGTCGTTGCGCAGGCAGCGGGTCGGATCGGCCGGATCGAGACCCGCGCGATCGGCGAGGCCGCGGTGACACTGGGCGCCGGGCGCGCGAGTCTCGAGAGTCGTATCCACGGCGGCGTCGGCTTCATCATCGACGTACGATCCGGCGACCTCGTGGAGCCGGGGCAGCGGCTAGCGGCGATCCATGCGGCGAGCGACGGCGCGGCAGAGGCGGCCGAAGCGGCGCTGCGGGCAGCCCTCCCGCTGCTGCCGGCTGATGCACCCCCGGCGCCGCTGCTGCCGCTGATCTCGCATCGCGTGAGTGCGACCGGCGTCGAAATTCTGCCCGCGGCTACGACCTGAGCAGTGCCGGTCATCCTGCTGTTCGACACGACCCACCACGCGATCTGGGCGGAGCAGCTCGCCAGCGAGCGGGGCGTCGCGGTCCAGGTGATCTCGGCACCGCCCGGCGCGCGGGCGCGTTGTGACATCGCGTTGGAAGTGCTGCCGGAGCAGTACGAGCGGTTCGCGGGGGTGCTGCAGGAGGCGCGGATCCCCTTCGAGCGACACATGCCACCGGCGCCGTAGGCCACGGCGCTGCCCGCCGGCACGTGTGCGCGGGCCTCAGTTCACGCCCGAGGTGTCATTCGGAAGCCGATCCGGAAAGGTGCCGCGGAGGGGGGCGCCGAGCATGTCATCGTGCAGGGCGCAGCGCTCGGTGGGCTCGGTGCCCGGAATGAAGATCTCATTCACGATGTTGTCGGGCGAACACCATTCGCTCGCCAGCTGGCCGGTCTCACGGTCGATGCTGCGGGTGACGAGCTGCTGGGGCGCCTGCCACGGTTGTGGCACGGGACGCAGCGAGTCGGGGCCGGTGTACACGTGGCGCATGAACTCGCCCCAGACCGGCGCGCCGTAGAGGCCGCCGGCGGCGCCGGGCACGATCTGCTTGGGCTGATCGAAGCCGAACCAGACTGCGGCGAGCAGGTCCGGCGTAAAGCCGATGAACCAAATGTCGGTGGCGTCGTTGGTGGTGCCCGTCTTGCCGGCCGCAGGCACCTCGTACGGCAGGTTGCCCTGGTCGGGCGCACGGACGGTGTAGCCGGTGCCGTGATCGACGACGTCGCGCAGCAGATCCGCCATGATGTAGCCGACGGCCGAGTCGACGACCGTGCGGCGCTCCGGTCGCGTCTCCCAGAGCACACGGTCCTGCTGATCGAGCACGCGCAGAATCGGTCGAGGCTCGGCGTGAACGCCGAGGCTCGCGAAGGTGGTATAGGCGCCGGCAATCTCCAGCGGAATCACATCGGGCGCGCCGATCGACATCGAAGGGTAGCGGGGCACGGGTGTGCTCAAACCCATCCGTTGCGCGTACTGGGCGACGGTCTCGAGGCCGACTTCGAGGCCGAGCTTGACGGCGACCGTGTTGATCGAGCGGCGAAGCGCCTCGCGCAGCGTCAGGGGTCCGAAGAATTCGCGATCGTAGTTGCGCGGCGAATAAATGGTACCGTCCTCCATCTCCAGCATCACCGGCGCATCGTTGATCACGTGCGAGGCGGGGATTCCACTCGCGATCGCGGCCGTAAAGACGAACGGCTTGAACGCGGATCCCGGCTGGCGCCGCGCCTGTGTGACACGGTTGAACTTCGAATCCTCGAAGTCGCGGCCCCCGATCAAGGCGCGGACCTCGCCGGTGGCCGGCTCCAGCGCCACGAACAGGCCCTGCAGGTACGGCGTGCTCGTGCCCGGGCTGCGGTTCTCGTCCGCGATCACCTCCGCATAGGTCGGCCAGCGGAACCCGGGCTGCTCTTCGATGCGACGCCAACCGTTGCTCATCGCCTGGTTCGCCAGGCGCTGCATGTCGATGTCGAGGGTCGTGTACACGCGTAGCCCCTGCTCGTACACATCGGTGCCGAAGCGGTCGTCGAGCAGGTCGCGGACCCATTCGACGAAATAGGGTGCGAACTCGCCTTCATCGAGCCCGTGCGCCTCGGTCGGCAGCGGCTCGCGCTTCCAGCGATCCGCTTCAGCAGCGCTGATCACGTTCTGATCGGCCATTACCGACAGGACCAGGTTGCGACGGCCGGCTGCGAACTCCGGATTGCGCAACGGCGAGTAGCGGCTGGGCGCCTTCGGCAGTGCCGCCAGCATCGCCGACTCGGCCGGATCGACCTCCCGCGCCGACTTGCCGAAGTAGCGCTGCGCCGCCGTCTCGATGCCGTACCAGCCGTGCCCGAAGTTGATCTGATTGAGATAGGCCTCGAGAATCTCATCCTTGGCGTACACCTGCTCGAGCTCGACGGCGACTCTGGCCTCCTTCAGCTTGCGGGTGATGCGCTGCTCGAAGCCGACCTCCTCGCGGAACATGTTGCGGGCAAGCTGCTGGGTGATCGTGCTGCCACCGCCCGTGATCTCGCCCGCCAGCACATTGCGCACGTTCGCGGTCACGATACGTCGGTAATCGAACCCTTCGTGCTGGTAGAAGCGACGGTCTTCGATCGCCAGGAAGGCGCCAATCAGATGGGGTGGCAGATCCTCCAGTGGGACCGGCGTGCGCCGCTCACGAAACAGCTCGGCGATGAGCTGGCCATCGTGGCTGAGCAGCTTTGTGGACAGTTTCGGCTCCCAGGCGTAGATCTGCGCGATCGACGGGCACTGGTGACACACGTTATTCCAGGCGCCGACGAGCAGTCCGGCGGCGAGCGAGGCAGCGCCGAGCGCCCCCAGCAGCAGCGTGGCCGTGAGCCGCGGATGAGCGGCCGCGCTCGCGCGCACGCGTGTGTAAAGCCGTTGGAAGATGCGATTCGGCATCGTGTCCCGGATTCAGGGATTCGACTGGCGAGACCTCGGCCCGGCCGTTGCCTGGCGAACCAGCTCGCCGAGCCGCTCATGAATGATGGAATTTCCAGCCAGGACCGAGCCCCCCTGTAGCACGTCGTCCTGGCCGCCCAAGGTGGTCACGACACCACCGGCTTCGCGCACGATCAGGGTTCCGGCCGCGACGTCCCAGGGTGCCAGCACCAGCTCCCAGAAACCGTCGAACCAGCCCGTGGCGACGTGACACAGATCGAGCGCGGCTGAGCCCGCGCGACGCACGCCCGAGGCGGACCGGAGCACGCGCTCCAGCTGAACGAGGTACTCCGGAATCCGTTCCGGGATCCGGAACGGGAAACCAGTGCCGATGAGGGCACGCCGGAGCTCGCCGATGGCGGACACGTAGATCCGCTCGCCATTGCGAAACGCGCCGCCCCCGCGCAGCGCGGTCCATTCCTCCCCGGTCGCGCTGGCAACGACCGCGCCGGCCACCAACGTGCCGTGCTGCGCCACCGCGACCGAGGCAGCGTGCATGGGGTAGTGGTGCAAGAAGTTCGTCGTGCCATCGAGCGGATCGATGATCCATACCCATTCAGCGGCCGGCTCGCCGCCGACGGTCCGCAGGCGCGCTCGCCCGACGGTCCCTTCCTCGGTGAGGAACAGATGGTCCGGATAGCGTTGCTGCACGAGCTGGACGATGCACCGCTCGGCCTCCTCGTCGACCTCGGAAACGAAATCGAAGATCCCTTTCTCGCCCCATTCGTCGACCCCTATGCGCCCGGCCGAGCGATGGACATCGGCGGCCGCCCGTGCGGCGGCCACAGCCGTATCGAGTAGTGCGCGGTGCATGCCGTGGTTTGATCCGGCTCGGGGGCCGCGTAATTTAGGCGCCGGCCGAGGATCGGCCACCTCTGACACGAGAGAGCATGCCACAGCGACGCGTATTCAGCGGAATGCAGCCGTCCGGCGAGGCGCATCTGGGCAACTACCTGGGCGCATTGCGGCAGTGGGTCGCGCTGCAGGACGAGGCCGAATGCATCTATTGCATTGTCGATTACCATGCGATCACCGGCGGCTACGACCCGGCGCTGCTGCCCGAGCGCACGTTCGAGCTGGCGGTGGCGTACCTCGCGGTCGGCCTGGACCCGGACCGCTGCACGATCTTCGTGCAGTCGGACGTGCCGGCGCACACGGAGCTGATGTGGCTGCTGAACACGGTTGCGCCGGTCGGTGAGCTGGAGCGTATGACGCAGTACAAGGAAAAGGTGGCGGGGCTGGAATCGATCCCAGCGGGTCTGCTGAATTATCCGATTCTCCAGGCTGCCGACATCCTGATCTACCATGCGGACCTGGTACCCGTCGGCGAGGATCAGCAGCAGCATCTGGAGCTGACCCGCGAGATCGCACGCCGCTTCAACCATCGGTTCGGCGCGTACTTCACCGAGCCGCAGCCGCTCATCAGCGAAGTGGGTCGGATCCGCGGATTGGACGGTGCCGCGAAGATGAGCAAGTCCCAGGGGAACACGGTAGGGATCCTGGATTCACCGGAAGAGATCTGGCAAAAGGTGCGGCAGGCCGTGACCGACCCGCAGCGGGTACGGCGCAGCGATCCGGGCCGGCCCGAAGTCTGCAATGTGTGTCAGATGCACCGGCACTTCATGGCGGCCGACCGCGTGGTCAGTCTGCACGAGGGCTGCCGCACGGCGACGATCGGATGCGTCGACTCGAAGCGAGCGCTGGCAGAGGCAATGGCTGCTCATTTCGCGCCGATGCGCGAGCGAGCCGCGGAGTACCGGGCGCATCCGAGCCGGGTGCATGAGATTCTGGGCGACGGCGCGGCTCATTGCCGCGTGCTGGCGTCGCGGACGCTGCGCGAGGTCCGCGAGCGAATGGGACTCGGCGCGGGTGAGCCCGCGCACACGACGGGTGCGTGAGGGCGTCGCAGGTAGGGCGCACATCGGGCGAGCGGAGGCAACATGGCGAAGACGAGCGGGCGAGGTCCGGTCAAGGGCGCAGGCGACGCCCGTCAGCGCGCGGATATCGAAACACCCTCGGCGACAGGCCGTGGCGACGACGCGGACCGCGCGGCTGCGGATCGGGGTGACCCGGTCGGCGAGGTGCGCGTCCAGGTCTGTGTCGAGTGCGGCCGTGAGTACATGTTCGAGGGTGAGACGCCGGCGGATCTGGCGTGCGACCGGTGTGGTGGCACCGTGTTCCGGGAGTTCTACGCCGACGCGCAAACGGATGATGTGGAAGAGGAGTTTCGCGAAGCGACCGAGCGCGACCTGGCAACCGACGCGGGCGGATCGGATGTACGCCCAGGCGATCTGTACGACCTGAACAATCCGTGAGCTGATCGTGGCGGATGCCCGATTCCAAGGCTCCGGTGTCGCGCTCGTCACGCCCTTCACCGAAGACGGCGTGCGCGAGGACATCCTGCGAACGCTGGTCCGCTTCCACCAGCGTGAGGGTACGGATGCGCTGATCGTCTGCGGCTCGACGGGCGAGGCGGCCACCATGACGATGAAGGAACAGCGTCGGGCGCTCGAGATCGTGATCGACGAAAACGCGGACCTGCTGCCCGTGATCGCGGGTTGCGGCGGCAGCGACACCGCCGCAGTTGCGGAACTGGCCGAGCAGGCTGCCGCAGCCGGCGCCGATGGCATCCTGGTCAGCGGACCGCCCTACAACAAGCCGACCCAGCGCGGCCTGGTCGCCCATTTCCAGGCGGTCATCGAGGCGGCCGACCTGCCGCTCATCCTCTACAATGTGCCCGGCCGAAGTGCGGTCAACATCCTGCCGGCGACAATCGCAGAGCTGGCCGAGGATGACCGCGTGATCGGCGTCAAGGAGGCGAGCGGTGATCTGTCACAGGTCGCCGAGCTGGCGCGCGTGGTCGGCGATCGACTCGCGATCTGGAGCGGCAACGACGACCAGATCGTGCCTGTCATGGCGCTCGGCGGCGTCGGCGTGATCAGCGTGCTGGCCAACGTGGTGCCGCAGGAAGTCCGGGTCATGACGCACCGTTTCCTGCAGGGCGACGTCGCCGGAGCGCGTCAACTGCAGCTCCGATACCTGCCGCTGATCCAGGCGCTGTTCAGCGAATCGAACCCGATTCCGATCAAGACCGCCGTTCGCTGGCTCGGCTTCGACGCGGGGCCGCTGCGTCTGCCGCTGGTCGAGATGTCGGCTGACGCGCGCAAACGCCTGCTCCAGGCGCTCACCGATGCCGGCCTCCGCCCGCTCGACTGATGGCGACGCGGATCTGTGTATCCGGGGCCACGGGGCGTATGGGCCGCGAGCTCGCACGTCTGGCGGAGTCCCAGCCCGGCATCGAGATCGTCGGCGGCGTGGCCCGGCGCGCCGCGCGCGACACGGAGTCTCGAATCCTCGGCTATCCCTGCATTACGCAGGTGAGCGACGCCGATGACGTGCTCACGCGCGCAGACGTGCTGGTCGACTTTTCGGCGCCGGAGTTGCTTGGCGAACTCATGGAGGCTCATCCGAAGGCACTCGCGGGGCGAGCGCTCGTCGTCGGCACCACCGGGCTCGAGCCGTGGCTCGTGCGCCGCCTCGATCATGCCGCACACGACGCCGCCGTGCTGATCGCCCCGAACTTCAGCGTCGGCGTCAACCTTCTGCTCGCGCTGGTCGAGCGCGCGGCGGCGGTACTGGATCCCACGGAATACGACATCGAGATCCTGGAAACGCATCATCGGCACAAGACGGATGCGCCGAGCGGCACGGCGCTGACCTTGGGCGAGGCGGCCAGCCGCGGCCGCGGCGTGGCGCTGAGCACCGTGCGCCGTGACGGCCGAACCGGCAATACGGGCGAGCGGCCGGCTGGCGAGATCGGCTTCCATTCCGTTCGCGGTGGCGAGGTGCCCGGCGCGCACCGGATTCTGTTTCTGGGCGCGCGCGAGCGCATCGAGTTCGGCCACCTGGCGCAGGACCGCTCGCTGTTCGCCGAAGGCGCCTTGCGGGCGGCACGCTGGATCGCGGGTAAGGCGCCCGGGCGCTATGGCATGCGCGAGGTGCTGGGGTTGTGAGGGGCGGGGGCGGAGGCGGGCGCAGGTGCGGGGGTTGACATGGACTACGAGACGATCCGCGACATCATTGCCAACGCCGTGAAGCGCACGCCAGTCCGTGCCTACGTGCGCCACGACGGTGCGCTCGAGATCGCGGCCGACGAGGAGCTGAAGGTCTTTCCGACGGGCGCCGGCAGTACCATCCTCGTAGGCGACTGGGCGCGCGTCGAGGCGGCGCTCAGGAGGCACTCCGTCGAGATCCTCTATCACCATGTCGAGGCGGATCGTCGCAACTCCGCTGTACCGCTCCTGGATCTGAAGGCGGTCAATGCCCGGATCGAACCGGGTTCCGTGATCCGCGATGGCGTCGACATCGGCGAGCGGGTGATCGTGATGATGGGCGCCGTGGTCAACATCGGAGCGGTGATCGGCGCCGGTACGATGATCGACATGAATGCGGTGGTCGGTGCGCGGGCCATCGTCGGTAGCGATTGCCATATTGGAGCTGGCGCCGTGCTCGCCGGTGTACTGGAGCCGCCGAGCGCCGAGCCGGTCAGGATCGAAGACGGCGTTCTGATCGGCGCCAATGCGGTCGTGCTGGAGGGGTGCACGGTCGGCGCCGGCAGCGTCGTCGCAGCCGGGGGTGTGGTGACGGAAGACATTCCGCCGCAGGTCGTGGCCGCCGGGCAGCCCGCCCGAGTGATCAAGCAGATCGACGATCGTACGCGCAGCAAGACCGGGCTGCTGAAGGAGTTGCGGCGGTTGAACGAGTAGGAGCCCGGCCCCCACCCGCCACCTGTTGATGGTTGATGGTTGATGGTTGATGGTTGATGGTTGGTGCGCTCCATCGCTGATCAGAAATTGGACATGATGCTCGTTGATCTGAGGCCGGATTTCCTGCTGCAGCTCGTCCTCGCCGCGGTGCTCGGTGGTGTGGTCGGGTTGGAGCGAGAGATCAACGGCAAGCCGGCGGGCTTTCGCACGAATCTGCTGATCTGTGTCGGCGCGGCGCTTCTGACCGGCCTGTCTCTCGGGATTGCGCAGGCGGCGGACCCGCTCACGACCAGCGCGGATCCAGCCCGCATCGCGGCTCAGATCGTGAGCGGCATCGGGTTCCTCGGCGCGGGCACGATCCTGCAATCGCGAGGCGCCGTGACCGGGTTGACGACGGCAGCGACCCTGTGGGTGGTCGCCGCGATCGGCATCGCAGTCGGCGCGGGCGTGTATGAGGAGGCAATCGGCGCGACAGCGCTGGTGATCCTCGCGCTGATCGTGCTCGGCAAGGGCGAGGCGTTGCTGATCCGGCGCCGGCACACGAGCACGCTCACGATCTCCACGGAGGCGGACCTCGCGGCCCTGGATCGGGTTCAGGAGCTGCTGCAGCAGGCCGGCTTCCAGGTGTTCACCGAGGACATCGAGAAGAGCGACGGCGGATACCGCCTGGTGGTGCGCGTGAGCGGCGGCCGACGCCGCCTGGAGCAGACGCTGCATCTGCTATTGGGTGCGCCGGGCGTGCGGCACATCAGCCAGATCTGACGGGAGCGCCGATGCGCCGCGTGGTCATTGAGATGAACGACGTGCGACCGATCTGGCGCATGCCGGCCGCCGTCCGTGACGCCATCGGCGACGCGTTCCCTGAAGGCTGGGCGATTACCTGGATCGACGAGCCCGCCGACGCGCGCGGCGATGGGGGTGGCGGTTCGGCGCAGGCGCTGGCACTCGTCGCCGATGCCGAGATCTACTTCGGGTTCGGTGTCAGCGATGCCATCGTCGCAGCCGGTAAGGAGCTGCGCTGGGTGCACACGGGCACTGCTGGCGTGCGCGGCTCGCTGTCGCCCGAGCTGCGTGCGCGCGATGTGATCCTGACGAATTCGGCGGGCATCCATGCGCCTGCCATGGCCGAGACCGTGCTCGCCATGATGCTGCATTTCGCGCGCGGCCTGGATTGGGCCGTGCGAGCGCAGCGCGAGCGCCGCTGGTGGAAGGAGCCATTCGACGCGCTCGATTCGCCGGTCCGCGAGCTGGCGGCGAGTACCGTCGGCGTGCTGGGTTACGGAGGCATCGGCAAGGCCGTCGCGCAGCGCAGCCTGGCGTTCGGCGCACGGGTCGTGGCGCTGCGGCGGAGTGCGGGCAGGGGCGAAAAGGGGGTTGAGATTGTGCGCGGTCGCGCGGGGCTGGAGCGGCTACTCGACGAATCCGACTTCGTGGTCATCGCGCTGCCCGACACCGAATCGACCACCGGCATAGTGGACGCCGCCGCGATCGCGCGCATGCGCAAGGATGCGGTGCTGATCAACGTCGCCCGCGGCGCCATCGTCGATGAAGCGGCACTGCTCGACGTACTGCGCGGCGGGCGCATCCGCGCCGCTGCCCTCGACGTCTTCGCGACCGAGCCATTGCCCTTCGGCAGTCCGCTATGGGAGCTGCCGAATGTTCTGATCACGCCTCACGTTTCCGCCTACACCCACCGCTACTGGCAGCGTGAGCTCGAATTGATTCGGGACAATGTCGAGCACTACCTGAACGGGCGGCCCCTGCGCAACGTGGTCGATAAGCAAGCGGGGTATTAAATTCGGTTGATGGTTGATGGTTGATGGTTGATGGTTGATGGCGGCGTGCCGGGGCGTGCGACCGGGCTCATGGCGATTACCCCCTGATCCGACATGATCGAAATCTTCAAGGCCGCGGTGCAGCGTGGGGCGTCCGACGTGCACATCAAGGCCTCCGATGTGGTGCGTGCCCGGATCCACGGCGAGCTGATGCCGATCACGAAGCAGCGGCTCACCTCGGACCAGACGCGCGAGATCGCGCTGCAGTTGATTCCGAACAGCGAGGATCGCGAGCGCGTCGATGACATCACCGATTACGATTGTTCGTTCGGTGCTCCGGGCGTCGGTCGCTTCCGGGTGAACATCATGAGGCAGCGTGGCGCGTTCAGCATCGTGCTGCGGACGATTCCCTTCGAGATACCGACACTGGACGGTCTTGGGCTGCCGCCGGTATTGAAGACGGTTGCGCTGGCGGAACGGGGCATGGTGCTGGTCACCGGGGTCACGGGCTCGGGCAAGAGCACGACGTTGGCGGCGATGGTGGGGCACATCAACCAGAACCGGCGGCGGCACATCATCACGCTCGAGGACCCGATCGAGTTCCTGCACCAGGACGTGAACAGCTCGGTGACACAGCGTGAAGTGGGCGCTGACACGAAGTCGTTCGCGACCGGATTGCGCGCGGCGTTGCGTGAGGATCCGGATGTCGTGTTGGTCGGCGAGATGCGCGACACGGAGACGATCGATACGGCGATGAAGGCGGCCGAGACCGGTCACCTGGTGCTGTCGACCTTGCACACGCAGAATGCGGTGAAGACGATCTCGCGCGTGATCGCGGTATTCCCGCCGCATGAGCAGGGCATGCTCCGGGTGCGACTCGCCGAGAGCCTCAACGCAGTGGTCAGTCAGCGCCTGCTGCCGCGGAAGGATCGCAAGGGCCGAGTCGCCGCACTGGAGATCATGATCGTGACCGCGACCATTCGCGAAGCGATGCTGGACCCGGAGCGAGTCGACGAGATCTACGACTTCATCGCGCAGGGCAGGGAGCAGTACGGCGCGCAGACCTTCGATCAGCACCTGATGGACCTGGTTGCCCACGACGTGATCGCGTTCGAGACCGCGTTGGCCGCGGCGAGCAATCCGGCGGACTTCGAGCTCAAGGTCAGGACGCTTGCCTGACACGGGGCTCGAGCTGGCCGGCGTGCTGGTGCCCGTCACGACGCCCTTCGACGCGGTAACAGGCGAGATCGAGCCGATCCATTTCCGCGAGAACCTGCGCCGCTGGGCCAGCGAGCCACTGGACGGCTTCGTGCTGTTCGGCTCCACCGGCGAAGGGCCGTTGCTGGATGAGGAGGAAAAGCTCCGGCTGACGGCATTCGCCCGCGATATCGTGCCGGCCACGCTGCCGCTGGTGGCGGGCGCCGGCGCCGAGTCGACCCGATCCGCGGTCCACCAGGCGCGGTCGCTGGCCGCAGCGGGCGCCGATGCCGTGATCGTGGCACCGCCGTCCTACTTCGGACCGTTACTGCCACCGGCGGCGCTGCGCGACCACTTCCTGGCGATCGCCGATGCGTCGCCGGTTCCCGTGGTCCTCTACAACATTCCCAAGTACACACACGTCAGCCTGGAAGCCGGCCTGGTGGCGGAGCTGGTGCGTCATCCGAACGTGGTGGGGGTGAAGGACTCGAGCGGCGATGTCAAACGTTTGGCGGCGTTCACCGACGTGTGTGCCCAGGACTGTCGGGTACTGGTGGGGAGTGGCGCCCTGTTGTACACGGCACTCGAGCTGGGCGTGGCCGGCGGCATCGCGGCGCTGGGACTGGTCGCGCCGCGCGAGTGTGCCGACGTGGTACGTCTGTTCCGGGAAGGCAGGACGCGCGAGGCCGGCCGGTTACAGGAGCGGATCGCACCCGTTCACCGGGAGATCGTGGCGCGGCTAGGAATCCCGGCACTGAAGGTCGCACTCGATCTGATCGGTTACGCAGGCGGTCCCCCACGCCCGCCGCTGCAGCCGGCGAGCGAGAAGGAGCGCCGAGAGGTGGCGCGAGTGATGCAGCAGGCCGGTCTGCTGAGCGAAACGGGATCGATACAGGGGCGTTAGCCTCTGCGGGACCCGGGCGCGTCTCCCCGACCAAGTGGCGGACAAACGCGATGCTGCAATACCGATCGCAGGACATTCGGGAACGAGTCCGGCCAGCGAGCGAGGAGGAATCGCGGCAGGCGCGCGCGGACCTCGCGGCATTGTCGCGGCCGCGAATGACGGGCACTGACGGAGCCACGGAAGTGGAGGCCCAACTGCGCAGCGAGCTGGAGGGCCTCGGCTACACCCTGCAGGAGCTGCCCTTCGAGTTTTCGGCGTGGCCGGGGCGCTTCGGCCTGCCCGCGATAGCGGGTCTGCTGCTGGCTACGGTGCTTGCCGGCACGGCGCTCCTGCTGCTGGGCAGCGCGCTCGCGGGTGTCATCGTGGTCGCGGTCGGCCTGCTGCTGGTCGCAGCGCTCGCGGCGCTGGCGCCGGGGGCGATCCAATGGCTGCCGTTCGGTCGGCAGCAGGCGAGGAACCTGCTCGCGCTGCCGGGGAGCGGCCGGCCGCGCTACATCGTCGCCGCACACCGCGACACGAAATCGCAGGCGGTGCCGACGCTTTACCGCGCGGCGGCCATGCTGATCGCCGGCGGTGGGGCGGTATTCCTGCTGCTGCTCGGGCTCCTCGGACTCGTGGCACCGGCCGTTCTCTGGAAGCCACTGGTTCTGATCGTGGCCGGTCTGACGGCGATCGGGGCGGGCGTGCTCCTGTTCTGCTGGGCAGGCAACCATTCGCCCGGGGCGCTCGACAACGCCTCGGGTTTGGCGGCTCTGCTCGGTGTCGCACGCCGGGAACGTGGCGCGAACGACGTCGCGTTCCTGCTCACCGATGCCGAGGAGTTGGGCCTGGCCGGCGCGACGGCGGCGGTCCCCGTCCTGCCTCCGGTCATCGGTCTCATCAACATGGATGGTCTCGACGACCACGGGCCCTTCCATCTCATCGAGCGTCACGGCTGGCCTCGTGCGAAGGGGATCGCCCCGCACATGGCGGCCACGATGCTCGCGGCCGCTGATGCCTTGGCCTTGCCGCTGGAGCGCCGCAACCTTCCCTTCGGCCTGCTGGTCGATCATGTCGCATACGTGCGTGGCGGGCTGCCGGCGATCACGCTGATGCGGGGCACCAGCCGGTCACTGCAACGCGTGCATCGGGCGCAGGACTCGCTCGAGCACCTGTCCGGCGATGGCGTGCAGAGCGCGATCGCGCTGGTGGCCGGCGCGATCGCGTTGTTGCGCGTGCCGCCGCTGCCACCGCAGAAGATCGCGCGCGGCTCGCTCGTCGCACCTCGAAGCGAGAGCCCGTGACGCGGCGACGCGTGTGCTGAAGAACACCCGACAGATCGCTCGATGAACGGGTACCGCTGCCTGGTGATCGTTGGTGCGCAGTGGGGCGACGAGGGCAAGGGCAAGATCGTCGATGTGCTTGCCCAGGAGGCTGACATCATCGTTCGCTACCAGGGCGGTGCGAACGCCGGACACACTGTTCACGTCGGTACGGATGAGTTCATCCTGCACCAGATCCCATCCGGCATCCTGCACAGCGGCAAGCGGTGTCTGCTGGGCAACGGCGTCGTGCTCGACCTGGAGCATTTCTTCGAGGAGCTCGACACACTCGAGCGGCGCGGTGTGGCGACCCAGGGCCGGATCGGCGTGAGCGCACGCGCGCACCTGCTGCTCGAGTACCACCGCATCGTGGATCGCAACAGTGAGGAGCGGCTCGGTCAATCGAAGATCGGCACGACCGGCAAGGGGATCGGGCCGGCGTACGAGGACAAGGTTGCGCGTGTCGGCGTGCGGGCCGCGGACCTGCGGCTTCCCGAGCGCGCGGAGCCGTTGATCCGGCGGGCGGCGGAGCGGGCGGAGGCGCGACTGCGGCTGGCGGGCGCCGTGACCACGTTCGACATTGACAGCATCGTCCGCCGGACGCTGGATCTCGGGCACCGTCTACTGCCGCTGCTCACCGATACGGGCGAGGAGGTCGACCGGGCGCTGCGTGCGGGACGACGCGTGCTGCTCGAGGGCGCACAGGGCGCGCTGCTCGACGTCGACCACGGCACCTATCCGTTCGTCACGTCGTCGAACACGACGGCGGGTGGTGCCGCCACCGGCGTCGGCATCGGTCCGACGGCGCTCGACGCCGTACTCGGCGTGGTCAAGGCGTATACGACGCGCGTCGGCAGTGGCCCGCTGCCGACCGAGTTGGCAGATCCGCTCGGTGCGCACCTGCGGGAGCTGGGCGGCGAGTACGGCGCGACCACCGGCCGACCGCGCCGCTGCGGCTGGTTCGATGCCGTCGTGCTGCGCTATGCCGCGCGGGTGAACGGGCTCACCGGTCTCGCACTGACGAAGCTGGACGTGCTCGACAGCTTCGAGGAGATCAAGATCGCGACCGGCTATCGACTGCCAAAGGGCGAGAGCGGCGAGTTCGCCGGCGATCTCGACCTGCTCGGGCGGGTCGAGCCCATCTACGAGACCGTGCGCGGCTGGAACTCCCGCACCTCAGATGCACGCTCGTACGAGGATCTACCGCCCGCCGCCCGGCAGTACCTGAGCCGAATCGAGGCCCTCACCGGAGTGCCGATCTGGTTCGTATCCGTCGGTACCGAGCGCGAGCAGATCATTCGCGTCCGCGCGTAATACGGTGGCCCATCGAGCTGTGGCGCGATTTGACGCCGCCGCAGATGCTCGTGAGCTCCTTCCTGCTCCTGATCATCTTGGGCGCACTGGGCCTGAAGCTGCTTCCCGGATTGTACACCGGGGCGCCGCTCAGCTGGACCGATTCGTTCTTCACGGCGACCAGCGCCGTCTGCGTCACCGGTCTCATTGTCGTCGACACCGCGACCTATTTCACGCCGCTCGGACAGGCCTTCATCCTGTTACTCATCCAACTCGGCGGCTTGGGCATCCTGACCTTGACGAGCCTCGTAATCGTCGCACTCGGGAGGCGCCTGTCACTTCGTCGCGAGACGCTCGCCTCGGCGGGTTCACGACTCGGCTACCAAATCGAGCCGGGCGTCCTAGTGCGACGGGTTGTCCTGCTGACTGCATTCTTCGAGGTGGCCGGCGCGCTGCTGCTATATCTCGATTGGATCCCCGAAATGGGTCCACGAAGGGCGCTGTGGCCCGCGATATTTCATGCGATCAGCGCGTTCTGCAACGCCGGGTTCTCCGTCTTCTCGGATTCGCTGATGCGCTTCCAGTTGCAGCCTGTGACGCTGACGGTCGTCATGCTATTGGTCGTGGTCGGCGGCATGGGCTTTCTCGCGCTCGAGGAGCTGCGCGAGCGCTGGCTCCTCGGCTCGGCGAACCGGCCGCTGCCGTTATCGCTGCATTCACGCCTCGTCGTGATCATGACTGCAGTGCTCGTGGCAGCGGGGGCGATGCTCTTTCTAATCATGGAGTGGAAGCTCACCCTGGCCGGTCTTCCGGGCTGGGCGCGCGCATTCAACGCCGTTTTCATGAGCGTCACGCCACGCACGGCCGGGTTCAACACGGTCGACTATTCCCAGGTCTCGGAGGGCACGGCCTTCCTGACGATCCTGTTGATGTTCGTCGGCGGCTCTCCGGGGTCGATGGCGGGCGGCATCAAAACGACGACGGCCGCCTTGATCGTGCTCGTCGCCTGGTCACGATTACGGGGACAGCACGTCAGTAGTGCGTGGGGTCGCTCGGTGCCGGAGGAGACGGTGCAGCGGGCGGTCGGCGTAACCGTGCTGGCGTTCGCGGTGGTGACGGGAGCGATCTTCATCTTCAGCGCGATCGAGTCGGGCCGTGTGGTCCACTCGGAGGGTGGCGGCTTCCTGGCTCATATGTTCGAGGCGGCCAGCGCGTTCAGCACCGTGGGGCTGTCCATGGGCGCCACGCCCGATTTATCATCGGCAGGCAAGTGGCTCACGATCCTGCTGATGTATGTGGGAAGGGTCGGCCCACTGACGTTCGCCGCCTCGATCGCGCTGGCCGCACCGCGCCCGGGTGCGCGCTTCCGCTACGCGTATGAGGACGTGGCGATCGGCTGACCACGGTCGAGAAAGGAATCGCATGAATCGGTTCGTGATCGTCGGCCTCGGCAACTTCGGCTCGGCTGTGGCGGAGAAGCTTCACACTAAAGGCCACGAAGTCATCAGCATCGACCTCGACGAGGACGCCGTCGACCGGATTGCGCCACTTGTCGACATCGCCGCCGTGGGCGACGGCCGTGAAGTCGAGCTGCTCCGGCGGATCGGCGCCGATGACGCCGATGCCGCCGTCATCAGTACCGGTGACGACATCGCCGCCAGCATCCTGGCAACCCTGGCCATGCGCGATATCGGCATACCGGAGGTCTACGTCAAGGTGATTTCTCATGATCACTCCCGCGTGCTGGACAAGCTCGGGGTAACCGAAACCATTTTCCCCGAGCGGGAATCCGGATTCCGCCTGGCAACGCGCATCGCGAACCGCGGGATCCTCAATTATGTCAGTCTGGGCAGTGATTTCGGCGTGCAGGAAATGGCGGTACCGGACAACTGGATTGGGCATTCGCTACGCGAGCTGGCCCTGCCGCGGACCCACGGAATCTCTGTGCTCGCCGTCCACGACGTGCTGCAGGATCGCATGATGCCGATACCGGATCCGGACGCACCGCTCAAGGAATCCGATACGCTCCTGGTCGCGGGTCTCGATGACAACCTGACCCGGGCCGTACGCGTGCGCTGAGAGCGAACTCGGGTGCGCATTTTCATCATTGGGGCGGGCGCCGTGGGCTACCATTTAGCGGAGCGATTCTCTCACGAGGCGCACGACGTCATCATCATCGAGCATGATCGGCAGTTGGTCGATCGGACATCCGAACATCTGGATGTGATCGCGATCCACGGCAACGGCGCTTCGCTGCCGGTCCTCGAGCGCGCCGGGCTCGCGGATGCCGACCTGCTGCTGGCCGTGACGGGCGCCGACGAGGTCAACCTGATCGCGTGTTTAGCCGCCGCGCAGATGGGCGTCCGCTACAAGGTCGCCCGTATCAGCAATCCCGAGTACTACGCGGAAGGTAGTGTGCTCTCGCGCGAGCAGCTCGGTATCGACCTGATGATCAACCCGGAGCGGGAGTGCGCATGGGAGACGTTCCAGCTCCTGAACAGCGAGGCCGCGACCGACCTCGCGCGGTTCGCCGACGGCCAGGCGATGCTCGTCGGACTGCACGTACGCGAGGGCGCTGTCGTGGCAGGCAAGACGCTGGAGCAGCTGGGCCGTGAGTTCGCGGGGCGCAACTATGTCACAGCGGCGATCGAGCGGGCGGGCGTGACCGAGATCCCCCGCGGCTCCAGCCGCATGGAACCGGGTGACCACATCTTCATGCTCGCGCCGACCCAGGAGCTGTCTGCGATCGCCGCCATGGCAGGCCACGAGGGCTTCAAGCTGCAGCGCGTCTTCATTGCCGGCGGCAGCGAAGAGGCCGTATACCTCGCGCAGTACCTCGAGGAGCATGCCGTCGCCTGCACGATCCTCGATCACGATCGCGCCCGTTGTGCAGAGCTCGCGGTTATGCTGCCCGGTGCGCTGATTCTGCATGGCGATGCGACCGACCTCGAGCTGCTCGAGATGGAAGGGATCGAGGGCACCGATGGCTTTGTCGCCTACACCGGGCATGACGACACCAACATGCTCTCGTGCCTGGTCGCGAAGAGCAGCGGTGCGCGGCGCGTGATCAGTCTGATCGACCGCCAGGACTACATCCCATTGATCTCCCGCGTCGGCATCGACGCCGCAGTCTCGCCCCGGCGCTCGACGACGAACGCGATCCTGCGCTATGTCCGCCGCGGTAACGTGTTGCGGGTCGCCACGATCAAGGGCAGCGATGCGGAGGCGCTGGAGCTCGACGTCGCTGCCGATGCCCGGATTGTGGGCAGGCCGCTGCGCGAGGTGAATTTCCCCAAGCAAGGCGTGCTCGGGCTGATCGTGCGTGACGGCAACGTCATCCTGCCCCGCGGCGACGATCGCGTCGAGCCAGGGGATCGCGTCGTGGTCTTTGCTCTGCCGGAGGCTGTGCGCGATATCGAGCGACTCTTCGCGTGAGTGTCCGTCATCTCGCCTACGTCCTCGGCATTGTACTCCTCGCCCTCGCCGCCGCGCTCGCCTTCACGGCCGCGCTGGCGCTGGTGCATGGCGACGGCGACGCGGCGGCGTTTGCCATCGCCACGGTGTTCGTCGCTGCGGCGGGCCTTGTCGGCTATCGGTTCGGCGCAATCCGCGGCGACCTGAATATCCGCGAGGGCTACGCGGTCGTATCGCTGTCTTGGATCGCGATCGCGATCGGCGGTGCATTGCCGTACGTGTTTGCCGGCACGACCGACTCCTTTGTGGCGGCGCTGTTCGAGTCCGCCTCCGGCTTCACCACGACCGGCGCGACCATCTTCGGCAACATCGAAGTACTGCCACACGGGATCCTGTTCTGGCGAGCGCTCACGCAGTGGATCGGCGGCATGGGCATCATCGTGCTGGGCATCGCCATCCTGCCTGTGCTCGGCATTGGCGGCATGCAGCTCTTCCGCGCGGAAGTGCCGGGTCCGACCCCCGAACGCCTCAAGCCGCGCATCGCACAGACGGCGAAGCTGCTCTGGTATGTGTACGCCGGCCTCACGGCGATGCAGGTCGCCCTTTACATGCTGGGCGACATGCCCGCCTTCGAAGCCGTCACCCACGCGATGACGACGCTGTCGACCGGTGGCTTCTCGCCCAAGAACGCCTCGATCGCCGCGTACGGGCCATATATCCAGTACGTGACGATCGCCTTCATGTATCTAGCCGGGATCAATTTCGCCCTGCACTACCGCGTGCTGATGCGCAGCGCGAATCCGGCGAGCGACCCCGAATGGCGCTTCTTTACCAGCATGCTCGTCGGGGCGACGCTCGTCATGATGCTGCTCGCGTTCGGTAGCACGCATGGTGCAAGAGGCTTCGAGCCCGCCCTTCGTGACGCTCTGTTTCAGGTCGTTTCCATTACCACGACGACCGGGTTCGTAACGTACGATTACGAGCTCTGGCCGTTCGGCTCACACTTCCTGCTCGTGCTTCTCATGCTGATGGGCGGCATGGCGGGCTCCACTGCCGGCGGCATGAAGGCCATGCGCGTCTACGTGCTGCTCCGGCTCGGTCTGACCGAGGTCAAGAAGAGCGTGCACCCGCATGCGGTGATCGCCACGCGATTGGGGCGCACGGCGATCGACGACGCGACATTGCTCAACATCGTCGGCTTCATCCTGCTGTTCATCTCGCTGTTCGCGGCCGGAGCACTGGCCATGACGCTGCTGGGCCATGATCTCGTCACGGCGATCGGCGCGAGCGCGGCAACGATCGCGAACATCGGGCCCGGTCTGGGCGAGGTGGGCGCGGTCGACAACTACGGCTGGCTGGATCCGGCGTCGCAAGGCGTGCTCATCTTCCTCATGATCGTTGGCCGGCTGGAGATCTTCACGGTGCTGCTACTCTTCCATCCTGACCTGTGGAGGCGGCTGAGCTGGCGGGCGTGAGCCTGCCGACCGACCGCCTCTGAGCGCTGCCGCGTCGCCGGAGCCCGGCCGGTGGTCGCCGGCGAGCGCGGCCGGTGGAACGACCACCTTCTCGGGCTTGAGCCCGGGGCGTCGCCCGCTTATGTTCTAAGGCTTTGGTGTGCCCCAACGCAGGTGACGGATGTTCGAGGAACTCGCCGAAAAGCTGGACGGCGTCCTAGGCCGGCTGAAGCAGCGTGGTGTGCTGACGGAGCCGATGGTACGCGCGGGGCTACGTGAGGTCCGCCGCGTGCTGCTGGAGGCGGACGTCGACTACAAGCTGACGCGGGACTTCCTGGCGCGGGTCGAGGAGCGCGCCCTGGGCGAGCAGGTGCTGAGGTCGGTGTCGCCGGGTCAGCAGGTGGTGAAGGTCGTGCACGACGAGCTGGTGCGGCTGCTGGGCGAGGAGCGCGGTGGCTTGCGCACGGCGCCGGTCGGGCCGACGATCGTGCTGCTGGTGGGTCTGCAGGGGTCGGGCAAGACGACGACAGCGGCGAAGCTGGCGCGGCGGCTCGATCGGGAGGGCCGGCGGCCGCTGCTGGTGGCGCTGGACGTCTACCGGCCCGCGGCGGTGGATCAGCTCGAGACGCTCGGGCGCGAGCTCGGTGTGCCGGTGCATGCGGAGCGTGAAGCGCGCGACGTAGCCGGGATCGCCCGGCGCGCGATCGAGGTTGCGAGCGCCGAGCGTTACCGCGCGGTCGTTCTGGACACGGCCGGTCGGTTGCAGATCGATCAGCCGTTGATGGCCGAGCTGCGACAGGTGCGGGAGGCCGTGGAGCCGACCGAGACGCTGCTCGTGGTGGATGGGATGATCGGGCAGGAAGCCGTGCGCATCGCCGAAGGGTTCAACGAGGCGCTGGGGCTGAGCGGCGTGATCCTGACCAAGATGGACGGCGATGCGCGGGGCGGCGCAGCGCTCTCGCTCCGCGGCGTGACGGGCGTGCCGGTCAAGTTCGTCGGCGTCGGCGAGCGCGCCGACGGTCTGGAGCTGTTCGACCCGGTGCGCATGGCGGACCGGATCCTCCAGCGTGGGGACGTGGTGGGGCTCGTCGAGAAGGCGCAGGTCGCGTTCGATGAGACCGAAACGCGCCGGCTGGAACAAAAAGTGTCAGGCCAGGGCAAGTTCGATCTCGAGGACTTCCTGGTGATCATGCGGCAGCTGCAAAAGATGGGACCGCTCGAGGGATTGCTGAAGCTGATCCCGGGCGTGAACCACAAGCTGCTGAAGCAGACGAAGGTCGATCCGAAGCGGCTGAAGCACATCGAGGCGATCGTGCTGTCGATGACGCCGCAGGAGCGGCAACGCCCGCGGATCCTGAACGGCTCGCGCCGGGCGCGTATCGCGCGCGGCGCGGGTCGGCCGGTGCAGGAGGTCAACCGACTGATGAAGCAGTTCGAGGACATGCAGAAGCTGATGAAGCAGATGAACAAGCTCGGTGGCGGCGCGCTGATGGGGTTGGGTGGCGCTGGCCGCCCGCCGCTGTCGCTGTGACGACACCTGGCCGAACTCGTAACTCGTAACCCAAGACGCTATGTCCGTCAGAATTCGTCTCCGGCGAGTCGGCCGGAAGAAGCAGCCGAGCTATCGTGTCGTCATCGCGGACCGCAGGGCGGCGCGTGACGGTGCCTATCTGGAATCGATCGGCTTCTACAATCCGCGGCGTCAGCCGGCGGAGCTGAAGCTCGACCTCGAGCGCGTCGAGTACTGGCTCGAGCGCGGCGCCGAGCCGTCGACTACGGTCGTCAGCCTGATCCGGAAGGCGCGCAAGGGCGGTGACGAGAAGGTCGCACTGGTACGCGATGTGCCCGCCGCGCCGGTTGCCGAACCAGCGGCGCGGCGACGGCAGCGCGGCGGGCCCGAGCCGACGGCGGAGACGGAGGCGAAGGCCGACCCCGAGATCGGCAACCAGGCCAACGCCGGCGCCGCGTCTCCGACCGAAAGGAAGAAGGCGCCTCGCGCCGGTAGTCGGGGACGCGGCGCCGCTGAGGTCGATGCGGCCGCGGCCGGCCAGGCGGGTGCCGTCGGCGCTGGTCCTCTGGGCACCAGCGGGGACGCGGGTGAGGCCGCGAAGCCGGCGGCGGGGACCGAGGCGGCCGAGCGGATCCGGGAAGCCGGCGAGGGCGCGGAGAGCTGAGGGCATGGCCGGGCCGCAACACGATGCGCGGTCAGGGCCGTTCGGCAGCCAGCGCCGCGGCGTGCGCGAGCCGGAGCGGCTGGTCGTGGGCGTGGTCCGACGGCCTCATGGAGTGAACGGCGAGGTGTTGGTCCATCCGCTGACCGGCCACATGCACGACGTATTCGTGCCCGGCCGTGAGTTGTGGTTGGGCGAGACCGGTGCGACCGACGACGGGCCGGGCCGGATTCACATCGACGCGGCACGCGAGCACAGGGGCGGCATGCTGCTGTCACTGGCTGATGTCGCGAGTCGCACTGCGGCGGAAGCTCTGGTCGGCCGCGAGCTGTTGTTGGAGCGCGAGGCGTTGGCGCCACTCGCAGAGGACGAGGTTTTCTATCACGATCTCGTCGGGCTGGAGGTGTTCGATCAGTCCGGCGCGCGCGTCGGCGTGGTACGGGAGGTGTTCGAGGCGCAACCCGCGGATCTACTCGATGTTCGCGGTGAGGCCGGCGCCGTGCTGGTGCCGTTCACGAAACGCATCATTCGGGAGGTCGACCTCGACGCTGGCCGGGTCGTGATCGAACCACCGGAAGGACTGCTCGAGCTATAGCGAGTCGGGAAGGCCGGCGGATGAAGATCAACGTCGTCACGATCTTCCCCGAGTTCTTCGCCGTGCCGTTGGGGCTCGGCATTCCGGCGCGAGCGGCGCGAGCGGGTCTGGTGCAGTACAACATCGTCGATCTGCGCGATTTTACACACGATCGACATCGCACGGTGGATGACACGCCGTACGGCGGTGGCGCCGGAATGGTGATGAAGCCGGAGCCGTTCTTCGAGGCGGTGGATGCGATCGCCCCAGAGGGGCCGATCGTGCTGTTGTCCGCCCGGGGAAAGCGGTTCACCCATGGCGATGCAGTGCGCTTCGCGGTGGACGCGGAGCTGACCTTGCTGTGCGGTCACTACAAGGACGTCGACCAGCGGGTCGGCGATCACCTGGCGACGGAGGAACTGTCGTTGGGTGACTTCGTTCTGAGCGGCGGCGAGATCGCCGCACTGGCGGTGACGGACGCGGTCGTCCGGCTCCTGCCCGGCGCGATCGGTGAGCATGAATCGGCCGCGACCGATTCGTTCTACGATGGCGGACTGTTGAGCCCGCCGTCCTACACGCGGCCGGCCGAGTACCGCGGCCGCAGCGTACCGGCGCCATTGCTATCGGGCGATCATGCCCGGATCGTGGCGTGGCGTCAGGAGCAGGCCGAGCGATTGACGCGAGAGCGGCGGCCCGACCTGTGGCAGCGAGCGGTCGGCGAACGCGACGACAATGTGTGAGTGGCGGGTATCACAGCTCCGCCGGGAGGGTGCAATGGACGTGATCCAGCAGGCACAGCAGGAGCAGCTGAAGTCGGAGCTGCCGGATTTCCAGCCGGGCGACACGCTGCGGGTGAACGTGCGCGTCCGTGAGGGCGACAAGGAGCGGATCCAGGTGTTCGAGGGCGTGTGCATCGGGCGTCGCGGAAGTGGCATCAACGAGACGTTCACGGTGCGCAAGGTTTCGAGCGGGATCGGCGTCGAGCGCATCTTTCCCGTGCATGCGCCCGTCGTGGACGCCGTCCAGGTCGTCCGTCGAGGCCATGTTCGGCGCGCCAAGCTGTACTACCTGCGCAACCTGCGCGGCAAAGCGACGCGAATTCGCGAGAAGCGCTGAGCTGAGCGGCGCGCGGTGTCGGAGCGCGACCGACTACGCAAACGCCGCAACGCGCGGCGCCGCGAGCTCCGGCGGCTGAAAAAGCTGCTCGAGCTCGAGCGCTCGCTGTGGGCGCGTGGCACTCAGCGGATCGCCGGTATCGATGAGGCCGGGCGCGGGCCACTCGCCGGACCGGTCGTCGCGGCGGCGGTCGTCTTCACGCCGGACTGCGCCGGCGTGGCCCGGGTCGACGACTCGAAGCGGCTCGCGCCACCGGTGCGCGAGGAGTTGGCCACCGAGATCTGCCAACGCGCGCTCTGCTGGGCGGTCGGTGCGGCCAGCGCGCGCGAGATCGACCGGATCAACATCCTGCGTGCCAGCCACCTGGCTATGCGGCGCGCGATCCAGCGGCTTCGTTTGCCTCCCCAGCATCTGATCGTCGATGGTCTGCGAGTGCCCGAGCTGGGCGAGGCGCAGACGCCGGTCGTCGATGGCGACGCGCTGGTGCATTGCGTGGCCTGTGCATCGATCGTCGCAAAAGTGACGCGGGACCGGCTCATGACGCGTCTGGCGGCGCGCTATCCGGGTTACGGCTGGGAGAGCAACGCGGGCTACGCGACGGCGGATCACCGGGAGGCGTTGCTGCGGCTCGGACCGACGCCGCACCATCGCCTCAGCTTCTCCAGCTTGCAGTTCGGATTGGGGCTCGATGATGTCGGTCCGTTACCGGAAGGTATGTTGATCTCGTACGTAATCGACGACGCAGTGCCGCGCCTCATGCCCAGCTCGCCAGAGGTCGTCGATGCGCCGCCGCCGAAGGAGTGAGTGTGCACACCGAGCACCTGCAGAACGTACGGCCGTCACTGGTCGGAACCGGCTGGCTGATTGCCGTCGCGGTCGGTTCGTTCGCGTTTCTGGCACTCGTCGCGCTCGGGCTGGTCTCCGGCGACTGGGCCGACGACGCGAAATTTGCCGCGCTCGCCGTCGCGGTCGGATTCGGTGTCGGCGGCTTCGTCGCGGGGTTCCGAGCGATGCACGCGCCCATCCTGCATGGTGTGGCAATCGGGCTGACGACACTCGTCGCCTGGGTGGCGCTGAACCTGATCACCGTGGCCGTGCTCGAGCATGCGTCCTGGAGCGCTCTGAGTCCGACGGCCTCTGGCGCGCTCCTGCTCGAGCAGATCGTCGCGGCGGTGCTCGGCGCGTGGATCGGCTACACGCTCGCACTGCGCGGTCAGCCGGAGCCGGCGGACTGACAGAGCACGCGGCCGGCATCCCAGCTGGCAGGCACGTGGCGGCGTAGAGGGTGTAGAAGTCGCGCGAGAGTGGGCGACTTCCGGCGTCAATGCGCCCGGTGGAGTGTTGTCACGGGCCGGTAGCTCAGTTGGTAGAGCAGGGGCCTTTTAAGCCCAGGGTCGTGGGTTCGAGTCCCACCCGGCCCATTCAGTAAATGAAGGCCGCAGCGCAAGTTACGCTGCGGCCTTCGTCGCTTCTGGGACCCGGCGACGCCGGGTTGTGCTTACGGTTGTGTTGAAATTCGGCCGCGCCGCGCGACGACCGATCCGGTGCTCGCGGAGACGCTCGCCGCGGAGCGCCTGAAGGAGCTGGAAGCCGCCCGGCGAGGCAAGATCCTCACCGGCGTCGCCCGCCAGGCGACGCTCTCGCAGTTCCGACGGTAGCAGTGAGTCACGCTCGATTTGCGACGACGCGGTAGAGCGCGTAGATACACCCGCCGCTCAACAGTTCGGTCTTGATCAACTCAAGTGTGTGCTGCGATCGAAGCGGCCGGAAGAGTGGCTTGCCGGAACCCAGCAATACTGGGTGGATGTTGACCCCGACTTCATCGATCAGCCCGGCATCGAAAAGCGACTGGGCCAACTCACCTCCTCCCATGAGGCAGATTTCGCCTCCCGCCTGGTTTTTCAGCTCGCGAACAAAGGCAGCGGCCTCGTCCCGGACAAGGTGAACGCTGGGCTCTGGATCGTCATGGAGCGTGCTGGACAAAACGTAGTTCGTGACCCCGGAATAGGCCCCGCTGCCGGCTGCCCGCGCGACCTCGTAGGTTTTGCGCCCCATCAGGACTACATCGACACGGGGCCAATACTCGGCGGTGATACGCTGGACGTCCTCGCTCCAACGGAGCCAGTCGACGCGGTCATCAGTCCGCGCGAGGTAACCATCGAGACTGCATGCCGCGCCGTACGTTATCTTCCTCATTGCATTCCTCGGGGCCTTCGCCTGACCGCAGGTCATGCGGGCGCCGTCTAACGCTATTCGGTAAGCTGCAGGCCACACCAGCACCTTCACATCTGAACCGCTATACGAGTTCTATCCAGCAGCTTCTCGTCTGAACAATATGCCTGTCAACTTCACCGCACTCGTCATGCAGCGTGCGAAACGGTGCCGATCAACAATGGCTGATAGTACACTCCATCGAGGCGCTGCACATCTACGAGCCCAACGGTACGCATGACGTCCAGCAATTCAGGGATCGAAACCGCAAAATAACTGGTTTGTACGTCCGCCACTGACTCGGGCTCGCCTTCGAGGGAGCGGATCCGCAGTCGCAGGTTGTAGAACCGTCCGTGCCATTCCCACTCCTGCTCGACGTGGTAGCGGCGGCCCTCCCATTCCCGTTCACCGTACGGAACGGTCTGTTGCGTGCCGGTTGGCTGGGGGACGTAGTCACGAACAGATATCACCACACCACCACCGGGGCGCACGCATCGCGCCATCTCTCGCATGGCGGATGCGATCTCCGCAATTGACATGAGGTGCGGGAGGGCATTGTCACAGGCGATGACCGCGTCTGCCCATCCGGAGCGGAAGGGCAGCGCTCGAAAGTCTGCCGCGACGAAGCTGGCGACGAGCTCTCGGGACGCGACTTCCGACGAAGCTCGATGAAGCGCCTCTACTGAGATGTCACTTCCCACCATACGGAATCCGTGGGCGGCGAAGCCAAGCAATTGCGTACCAATGCCTGCGGCCGCGTCCAGGACCAAGCCAGGCTGAGGCAGCCACCGCTCGAGAATGCGAGCCAGAGCTGCTGACTGCCGCGCTATGCTTTGCTCCCAGTCTTCAAAGATCAGGTGGTAAGCACCGGCAAGCCGATCGTAGAAGTGGCGGGGATCAGTCATTGGCTATTGAACAGCCGGGGACATGGGTAACACTCTAGACCGGGCACATGGGTAACACTTTCAAGAAGTGGAGCGTGCGCACGCCCTGCTGCGAGAGGAGCATGAGCTCCTAAAAAAACATGAAGTACAGAAACCCGACACTTCCAACAACGATGGTGAACGGAAAGGTACGCCGCCGCCGCCGATCACGCTCAGCCCGCGTCGGAGCCCCGGTAGGTGTTGACCAGGACTCCGGATCGCAGGGCGCGGGTCTCGACCAGGGTGAGTCTGGCGAGCGCGAACCCGTCGGAGAACAGTTTCTTGCCGGTGCCCAGCACGAGCGGGTAGACGGCGAGCCGGTACTCGTCGACCAAGTCGTGCTCGGCCAGCGTCCTGATCAGCTCGGTGCTCCCCCACACGCGGATCTCGCCGCCCGGCTCCGCACGCAGCTTCTTCACCGCAGCCGGCACGTCGGGGCCGAGAAGCTGCGAGTTCTGCCAGCCGACCTCGGTCAGCGTGCGCGACGCAACGTACTTGGTGATGCGGTTGTACCTCCTGGTGAGCTGCCCCTGCAGACCCTCGGCGTTCTCGTCCCACACGCCCCAGGCGCCGGCGAAGATCCCGTACGTCCTGCGGCCGAGCAGCAGCGCCTCGGTCCTGCTCTCCCACTCCCCGACGATCTCCCCGATCTCCCCGAGGTTGTCCATCTGCTCGTCATACTCCAACGTCCAGCCGCCGTGCTCGAAGCCGCCTTCGCGGTCCTCGTCCGGGCCGTCTCCCGACTGGACGACGCCGTCGAGGGTGATAACGCCTGCACCACGATCGTGCTCATATTCGGTTCTCCTTGGTCTGGTTCGGGCTCTTGTCTTGTCCACGAACAGTCTCTGGCGGCCACTTCTAGCAGCTCAAACCGACGGGGAAGCCGGGGTGCGCGCCTGCGACCGGCTCCCTTTTCGCGCCGGGATCGGGCGCACGCGCCACCGCGCGTAGGCTACGAACCCAGCCAGGAGGAAGAGGATCGCCGTGATCACAGCCGAGCCAGTCTCGCCTCTGGAGACATGCAGCACGGTCGCGCTCGCGACCACGAAGGCGAGAGAGCCGGCGGCCAACGGCACCATCGACGGCACTATGCGGGTCATCGCCGGCAGGATCACGCCGATGGCGCCGGCTATCTCCGCTACGCCGAGGAAAAGGCGGAACCCGATCCCCAGCTGCTCGTTGATGATGGGAAGAAGCTCCGGCGGCGGGGAAACCAGCATCCAGCCGTGTGCCGCGAAGACCGCAGCCGAGGAGTACCTGCAGGATCCAAAGCACGATGTTCATTGGGGGCCTCCTTCGTTTCGACGGTGATAGTGATCGGTTTCACCCTATGCGTCGGACGGGGGACCGCGGAATCGACATGCGGTTGAGCTCGGTGCGCGATCTCGACACTGCCGGAGCAATGTTCTAACGAGCCGTAGAGCGTCTCGAAAAAGTTGGGGCCACGCGTCCGTTCTCGGCGCGTCGACGACGGGAGCAACTGGGAGTCGAAGGTGTGGAGCCGGTCCGCCGCCCCGGGCGTAACCTGCGGCGCGCGAAGCGCGCTGGGATCTTCCCTCGGTTTCGTAGACACCAATTTCCTACGCCGCCCGCCACTCAAAGTCAATCGGGGAGCGGTACCCCAACGCGGTTGCTCATGTCTACCAAAGTGAGGGATGTGCCGCTGTCAGGTGCATGCGCCCGTTAGCCAGCGATCCTCCCAGTTGAAGAAGCTACGAATTCGCGAACGAGGCGCGCGCACTCTTCTGCGTCATCCCACCATGGCAGGTGCCCGATGCCAACAACTTCGAGCCGTGCGTCGGGCAATAGGTCTGTGGCCGTGCGCCCGGCATCCAGCGATCCGAAAGGATCATTCTTTCCCCAGATGAAGAGCGTTGGCTGCATCACGCCGCGTAGTTCGTCCTCCGTAATGCGCATCTCACGACTTGGTCCCTTCAGTGTTAGGAAACGGCGCAGGAGGGTGCGCCAAGACTGCTGGACATTCGGCAAGTTCCCGAAACGGTACCAGGCTTCAGCCTCCACTTGGGACCAACGCTGGCCGACTTCGGATAGATGCCCGAGGACCTGGGGAAGATCGCGTGCCTTGGTTGGGTTCGCTGGGGACATCAGCTTGACCAACGCGCGGCCGAGGAGGGGAAGGCTCATGAGCCGCATGGGAAACGGGGCTGATGTGTTCGGGATCACTGCGGGACAGCCAAGCATCACCATTCGTGACACTCGCGCGGGCGCTGCTATCGCTAGCTGAAAGGTCCACCAACCACCCATCGAGTTGGCCACAAACGCTGCCTGACGCACTCCTGCCGCGCCGAGAACTGCTTCGAGCACGTCGACCGCAAGCTTCCGAACATCTACCTCAAGGAAGTCGACACCGTCACTGAGCCCGCCACCGGGACGATCGAGGGTGATGCATCGAAAATCGGTGAGTCGAGCCATCAACGCCGCCCACCCCAACGCCTCACCGAGTCCCCCCTGCACGAAGATTAGGGGCTCTCCAGATGGGCTGCCGCACTCGAGCATGCGCACCCGCAGCCAGCGGCTGCTCAGTTTCGACAAAGCGCTCGACGACGGTCAGGCGATAGTCCTGCCAGAGTTCGCTCTCGGAATCACGGGCGGCCGTGGTCAGGCTGTTCTCTGCCATCTTTTGCCTCCATGCCATCTTTGAACAGCCGGGGACATGGGTAACACTCTAGACCGGGCACATGGGTAGCACTTTCATTGAGCACTCCACCCCGGTGCGGAGGTCAAACGGCCCGATCCAACTGTGAACCGGTTGTCCTGGAGCCCGAGCCGATAAGGCGAGCGGCTCCGGGCCCGCTCCCTCTTCACGCGTCAGCTTCACGCCCTCGTTAGGCGGCGATTCCGGGTTTTCTAGGACCGAGCAGCCACGCCAGTATGAGCAGGAGTTGCCGTGGACTCGCCAGCGGTCTCCCGCTTGGGAAGGATTCAGTTGGGACGAGGGAAGTGACAGGTGTAGCCATTCGGATAGCGCTCCAGATAGTCCTGGTGCTCCGGCTCGGCTTCCCAGAAGTCGCCGACAGGCGTCACCTCGGTGACGACCTTGCCCGGCCATAGGCCCGACGCGTTCACGTCGGCGATCGTCTGCTCCGCCACCCTTCTCTGCTCGTCGCTCGTATAGAAGATCGCCGAACGTTAGCTTGTGCCGATATCGTTGCCCTGACGGTTCCGCGTCGTGGGATCGTGGATTTGGAAGAAATACTCCAGGATGCGTCGGTAGCTCGTCTCCGCTGTATCGAAGACGATTTCGATCCCTTCCGCATGAGTACCATGGTTGCGGTAGGTCGCGTTCGGAGTGTCGCCGCCAGTATAGCCGACGCGAGTCGAGACAACGCCGGGAAGCTTGCGGATCAAGGTCCTGCATCCGCCAGAAGCACCCCCCAGCAAGTACGGCGCGCTGGTGCATGTTAAACCTCCTCAACCTGATCGAGATATTCGCCGTAGCCCTCGCTCTCCATATCGTCGCGATGGATGAACCGGAGCGACGCGGAATTGATGCAGTAGCGCAGGCCACCGCGATCAGCCGGGCCATCCGGGAAGACGTGGCCGAGGTGGCTGTCGCCGTGGGTTGATCTAACCTCGGTCCTGATCATCCCATGGGAGGTGTCCCGCAACTCGTTGATGTTTGCGGAAACGATAGGCTTAGTGAAACTTGGCCACCCGCAGCCCGACTCAAACTTGTCGGACGACGCAAAGAGAGGCTCGCCTGAGACGATGTCCACGTAGATGCCAGGCTCCGTGTGATCGTTGTATTCCCCGGTGAACGGGCGTTCGGTGCCCGCCTCCTGAGTGACACGGCGCTGCTCTGCCGTCAGTCGATCGATCGCCTCCTGCGACTTTCCATACTGCATAATGAGCCTCCAATACTTTGTTTGAGAGCCGAGCGCGTTGCTGTTAGCTCACCATTCGCGAAGCTATGGAAAGTATACGGCGTGGGCGTTGGGCATCCCCGAGTCCTCACGGACGAACGCGGATGATCGTCTTCCCCTTGCGTCGCTCGGTCGGGTTGAAGGCGGCGACGGCTTCGTCGAGGGTCGAGACGTTGCCGATGTTCGTCCGCAGTCGTCCGTCCCGCACCCGCTGGACGATCTCACTCAGTTGGGCACGATCTGACTCGACAACGAAGTCGACCGCCAGGCCGTCGTCGGGCCGCGCCTCGGGCGGCCCGACGATGGACACCAGTGTTCCTCCGGCTCGAATAAGGCCTGCGGACCGTTTCCCGATGTCGCCGCCGATGACATCGAACACCAGATCGACTTCGCCGATGTCTTCCAGGGCGTCGTTCTCGAGGTCGACGAACTCCTTCGCGCCGAAGTCGAGCACCGTCTGACGGTCGGCGGCGCGTCCGGTGCCGATGACGTAGGCGCCGGCCTCTCGTGCGAGTTGCGTCACCATCGACCCAACTGCGCCGGCCGCGCCGTGCACGAGGACGCTGTGCCCCGCCTGAAGGCGGCCGTGCTCGAACAGTCCCTGCCACGCAGTCAGGCCCGAGATCGGCAGGCTCGCGCCCACCGTGAAGTCGACGTCGCCTGGCAGCGGCGCGAGGTTGCGTGCCTCGACGGCCGCGTACTCCGCCAGGGTGCCGTCGCGAGTCCAGTCCGTGAGGCCCAACACCCGCTGTCCCACCGACAGCCCCCTCGTGCCATAGCCGAGGGCGGTGACCACTCCGGCCAGCTCGTGCCCAGGGATCGACGGTGTTCGGTCACGGCCGAGGCGATCGGTCCAGGTCGAGGGCCACGCCAGCTCAGTCGAGACGAATCCCGACGCATGAACCTGAACGACGACGTCGTTTGTCGCTGCCTGCGGCTCGGGCCGCTCCACCAGCTTGATCCCGTCCGTTCCCGCAGCCTGGTCCGTCACCACGATCGCCTTCATGGGAATTGTCTCCTCGTCATATGCTTCTTTGCTGGAAATGTTGCAGCGTTGGATGATTCATTGCCAATACTACACCCAGGCAACCGGATCTTGAGTCACGTTCGGCGCCGCCTAACGCTCAGCATCAGCGGCGGCGCGCAGCGCCGGCCGCTGCATGCTGTTGTTAGCCTGCATCGTTACCACGAATGTCCATTGCGACACGTGCCAAGGCATTGCCGAACTGGTGTCCGCCACGGCTGATCGCGCGAGTGATTGCCTGGGGGATTTGCGCACCGTGAAGCGCGAGGTGAGCGAACGGGACGATTTTGTCATCACGGCAATGATAGAAGAAAATCCGCGGAATCCGCGCAAGCTTCTCGGCAACTTTGTAGGGTAGCTTGAGGTCATCAAAGTTCCATTGATCATCGTCCCATGTCGGAGCGGCAAGCACGAACAGGCCCCTGATGGAATTCCCAAACTTCTCATCTGACAAGTACTGCAGCAGAATGGATCCGCCCACTGAGTGTGCCACCAGGATCACTTTCCCCGAGATTTTCGATAACTCCGAAGAGATCTTCTGCCCCCAAACCTCTAAGCTCGGATTGGATTCATCCGGCATTCGGGGGTAGCGCACGTAGTAGTTTGGGCCGAGAGCGCGTTTCAACGAATTTGCGAGCAACTTGTCTTCGGCGTGCGCGCCTTCGCCGCCGCCCTGAATGAAAAGAGCACAGGTGCTCATTTACGCCCAACTGCACAGATTGATACATTCTGAATGCGAAAGCTCCCATCGACTGCCGCGTAACGCCGGAACTCTTGGGCGAGTCGGTGCTGATACTCCGTCTGCCGCCTGGGTGGCTGATCCGAGAGTAAAGCGGCGACTACCGGGGAAAGATCCACGAGGTATTGGGTGAACGCTTCGGCGGACGCCAACTCCAGGGTGACAGTCAACTTTTCAGCACGTACATCGGTAAACCCGGCGCGAATCATCACGCTTTCCAATGCGTCTTCCGGTACTTCGGTGGGCGGCTCCTGTCGGGGCGGCACTGCATGAAACATCTCTTGGGCGACGGTTATAGCGATGCTGGTGACGGGAAGTCTTGACGCTTCGTCCCAGACCGAAGTGGCAAATGAGCCATTGGGCATCAGCATTCGCTTTATCTTGACCAGCAGATTCGAATGATCTGGTAGCGACGTTATTCCCCAGCGACAAAGAATGGCATCAAAGCTGCAGTCGGGAAAATCCAGGCATTCCGCATCGGCCTCGAGAAACTCGACATTCGTCAGTCCCGATGTACTTGCTCTGATCCGAGCTATATCGAGCATCTGCTTTGAGATGTCGGTGGCGACAACCCGCCCCGCAGAACCGACACGGCTTGCAGCCGACAAGGCGGGTTCGCCGATGCCCGTCGCGATGTCCAATACGCGCTGGCCGGGTGCGATTTCCGCCAGCTCGACTCGATCGTACGCCACCACTTTTCCCAACCCGCGGCGACGCGATCCCATTGTTGACGCTGTCGATCCTTGTAATGCTCTGCGTCTGCAAGTCCAGCCTTCATGGTGTCGATCGCATCTGCATATGCAGGCTAACGCCTTGCGCATCACCTGCGGCGCGCGAAGCGCGCTGGGATCTTCCCTCGGTTTCGCAGACACCAATTTCCTACGCCGCCCGCCACTCAAAGTCAATCGGGGAGCGGTACCCCAACGCGGAATGCAATCGGTGTTCGTTGTAGTAGCGGATATATCCCGCAATCGCTCTGCGCAATGCCTGCTCGGTCGTGAATCGCGCGCCGTGGATGACCTCAGCCTTTAACGAATGGAAGAATGACTCCAGGTGGGCATTTTCGGCGGGCCCGCGATGACTCGAGCTTTGCCTCATCCCCCAGGCCTGAACTCGATCCCGGAAGGCCGCGGCGACGTACTCACTGCCGCGATCGCTGTGGAAGCTGAGACCAGCCGATGGCTGCCGGCGCCGCGCGGCAGCGTCTAGCGCTGCAC
>JBOHRE010000023.1:0-40822 GCA_050732635.1 Longimicrobiales bacterium
CGCGGCAGCAGCGCGCGCGCCAGCGCGAGACGCTGGCGCGTGGCGAGCGAGTAGCCGGCGACGCGCTGCCCGGCGTCCCCGGTGAGCCGCACGGCGGCGAGCGCGTCGGCGATCGCAGTCGAACGCAGGCCGAGCAGCCGTCGCGTGACCTCGAGGTTCTCCCGGCCCGTGAGGTGGGGATAGAAACCCGGGGCGCCGACCAGCGCGCCGATGCGGCTGAGGCTGGCGCGTGAGGGTGCAGCTCCCAGCAGCTCGACCCGGCCGGCATCGGGTCGCAGCAGGCCGAGCAGCAGACGGATCACCGTGGTCTTGCCGGCGCCTTTCGGACCGAGCAGGCCGTAGACCGCGCCGCGCGGCACCTCGAGCCCGACCTCGTCCACGACGAGGCGCCCGCCGCAGCGCCGCGTCAGGCCGACCGTGCGGATCGCGAGCTCGTGCATCGGTAGGCGTCGTCGCTCTAGAAGCGATGGCCCAGGCGGATGAAGACGTTCGACCCCTCCGCACTGTCGCTGCCGAACGGCACCGCCCAGTACACCCCGACATCGCCGAACATCAGTCCCAACCCCGCATCGTAGAGGACGCCCGTATCGCGCCGTGACGCGCCCGGGACCGCACCGTTGCTCCAGCCCTGACCGGCGTCGAAGAACACGACCCACTGCGGCTCGAAATCGAGATCCCAGCCATGCCAGTCCTCGTGCCAGTCCTGCGCGCGCGCGCGGGCCCGCGACCACTCGTCCTCATCGTCATCCCAGTCCCAGCCGTCGAAGTCGAAACCGAAGTCGATCCGGCCACGATACTCCGCCTGCAGCAGCGCCACGCGGTCGCAGCCGTAGACGGGGTAGAAGAGCGCGGGGCTGCCGCCGCCGGCGCGGTGGACGCGACCGCCGGTGCGCGCGGCACAGTCCGCCTCGAAGATCGAGTAGCCCGGCAGCGAGCCGATGCCGCCGAGCGCGTGCTGGAACTGCGGCGGCAGCGCGTCGTCGCCCGGCGTGCCGGCGAGGTACGCGCGCACCGCCAGCTGCGAGTTCCAGCCGGCGCCCGTGGTGAACCGCACGTCCGCCTCGCCCGCGGTGAAGCGCTCAGCGTAGACGAACGGCGTATGGACGACATCGGCGAACTCGGGCGAGCGGGCGGGCAGCGCGAGCGAGCCGCCGAGCCCGTGCGTGCCGGAGACCACGACCGCGAGGCCACCCCAGCGGCTGTACTCCCGGCTGTCACCGAAACGGACCGTCCCGGTCACCGAGCGGACGTCGCCTTCTGCGACCAGCGGCTGCGCGCGCCAGGGCGCGTCGTTGTCGAACAGCGTCCAGGGATCGCCGGCCGCGCGGGCCAGGTGCTCGTCATCGCGGTACGTCAGCGTGAGGTCGACAGGCCCCTGATCCCAGCCGACGAACGCCCGCCAGCCCGCGCGCTCGAAGTAGTCCCGCTGGTCGAGGTGAAACAGCACGCTGGACAGCGATGCCTCGAGGTTGCGGACGCCGGCGTCCTCGATCGACTCGATGATGGAGTAGGCGCCGCCGCCGAAGCGCAGCCCAGTCCGGCCGATGCGCTGCTCGGCCAGGACGTCGTAGCCCATCTGCTGCGGCTCGAACGAGCTCGACTCGGTGCGCCAGATCGCGTGCGCGGTGAGCCGGAACGGATTGCTCCAGCCGAAGCTCAGCTCCGGCCCGAAGCCGATCGGCAGCCCCTCGACGCGGTTGTAGGGCGCGCCCAGGCGAAAGCCGAAGCTGGCGCGTCCAGGCGTTCCCCAGCGGCGGAACCGGCCGTCGCGCCATTCGCCCCAGTCGCTCTCGTCGTCGGGATCGGGACCGCCGCGGCGCGGCCGGCGCCCGCGCCAGCGGTCATCCTCGGCGTCGGCGTAGGCGGTCAGCGTGCCGTCGACAACACTGCCATCCGCGGCATCGACCGCGCCGATCACGGTGACGTCGCCGGCCACGCGGGCGCCCGGCTCCAGCCGCAGCTCGCCGCCGATCACGGCAAGGTCGCCATCGATACGGCCGAGCAGCCTCAGCGAGCCGGTGACCACGACGTCCCCCGACACCACCTCATCGGCGGCAATCGTGGCAGGACCGGTCAGCTTCCGGGCGGTGGGGTCCTCGAGCATGTCGAGCAGCTCGGCCTCGACACGCGGCGGCAGATCGGCGCGCCGAATCTCATCCTGCTGCGCGATCAGGGGCGTGGCCAGCGCGAGCAGGGTGGTGGACAACACGAGGCGGTTCATGCGATGTCACTCCTGAGGGCGTCCGCGGCAGACAGCACGATCAGGCCCCAGGGGCGGGGCCGCTGCACCTACAACGTTTGAGCCGGCCGGCGAGTTTCGCCCGGGCTAGCGCAGCGTATCGCGCGCCAGCGCGCCGTAGCGGCGCAGGATCTCCAGCGTCCGCTCCAGCGGCAGCGCCTCGATCGTGCCCCGCTGGCCGCTGACCGTGGTCGCGCGCAGCAGCGAATTGTAGATGGCCTCCTCGGTCGCCTCGGCCACGGCCTGAAAGAGCGGCGATGCGGCGCTGTTCGGCAGGTCCGCGATGGTGCGGGGCACGTCGGACTCGCGACGGCGCACGGCCTCGGCCGTCGAGAACGCGATGACGTAGTCGCCGCTGCCATCGGTCATGGACGCGCCCGTGCGCGCGAGGCCCGACAGCGCGCGGCGTCCCAGACGCTCGAGGTTGCGCGCGTCGAGCGGCGCGTCCGTCGCCACGACCATCATGATGCTGCCATCCCCGGCAGCAGCCGGAGTAGCCGGTGAGTCAGCATCGGCCGCGTCGCCACCGCTGGCGCGGAACGCGTAGCGGCCCAGCTCGAGGCCCACCGGCGCGCCGCCCATGGTCAACACACCGCCGTAGTTCGACTGCACCAGCACGCCTACGGTCCAGCCGCCGTAGCGCGCGGGCAGCACGCGCGACGCCGTGCCGATGCCACCCTTCCAGCCGAACGCGACCGTGCCCCGGCCGGCGCCGACCGCGCCCTCCTCGACCGCGCCCGTGCCCGCGCCCTCCAGCGCAGCGACCACGTGCTCGGGCCGGATCGGCCGCGCGCGGATGTCGTTCAGCGTGCCGTCGTTGGTCTCGCCCACCACCGGGTTGATCGAGCGGACGCCCGCCATCCCCGGCTGCTCCAGCAGCCAGGCGACCAGCGCGTCCGCCGCGCGCCAGACGCACAGCGTGCAGGTCAGCAGGATCGGCGTCTCTAGCTCGCCCAGCTCGTGGACCTGGGTCACGCCGAGCAGCTTGCCGAAGCCGTTGCCCACCACGATCGCCGCCGGGACCCGCTCCCAGAACGGGTTGCCGCCGTGCGGCAGGATCGCCGTCACGCCGGTGTTGATCGCCTCGCCCTCGGCGACCGTGACCTGGCCGACGCGCACGCCGGCCACGTCGGTGATCGCGTTCAGCGGGCCCGGGTCGAAGATTCCGACGACCAGGCCGATGTCGCGCGCGCGCGGGCGTACGTCAGGTGTCTGGCTCATCAGCGGTGCGGCGGCGGCGAGCAGGATGAGAGCGAGAACGAGCGGGCGCATGGGCGGCAATGTGCGGGTCGTGAGCCGCCTGTCAATCGCGGCCGGCGGGCACGACATTGGGATCGCTTCGTTGCCTGCAGCCGGCGGCAGCGGCAGTTCGGCTCGAGAGATCTATCTGATTAGCCGGTACAATGTTACGGGCCCTGACGCGGTTGAACATAAAAATCCGATGTTACATCTGGGCTTCGAGCGGCATTCTCTTAATAGGGGGGACACGTTTGTGCCGGCCGGCGCATGGAAGCACGACGCTACCATGGTTCTGATCTATCCTCGAGATCCTGCACTGTGTGCGCTAACACACGCGAGCGCGAAATCGGGTCATCTGATACGAACCGCCGCCGACCGGCCTCATCTCGAAGTCCTCGCCGGCCGCGCAGAGTTGCTGATCCTAAAACTCGACCTCCGCGAGTACGGAACGGCCCAGATCCGGAGGTTCCAAGCGATGAACCCGCTCGTGCCACTTCTGCTCGTCACAAGCGGAGCGCGCGAAAATGTGAGGCTTTTGAAGGACGTCATAGTGGAGGATGTTGTTTGGTGCGAGGAGGCGCAGAAGCAACTTGGGCCGCATCTCGAATCCGTCCTCGCACAAGACCCTGTCAACCGCCTGGCGGACCTATTGGAACGCGGTACGTTTTTCGAGTTGCGCCTGCGGGGTGTGTTGGCGCTAGCTCTTCGTCGCAGTCCGCCATTCGGTAATCTAAAGGCATGGGTGGCTTCGACAGCCTGGAAAGACTCTTGGTTGTACGAGCACTGGCCACCGCCGCTAAGAACCGCCATTGGCACCCCGGCAGAATTCCTCGACTTCGTTCTCCTGCTCCGCGCCGGGCAGCTCCGCCTTCGCCGGACTAACTGGCAACATGTCGCCGCGGAGCTCGTGACCACGACCAAGCGGTTGCGGAGGATCGGTAAAGAGAACGGGTATCAGTCATTAAATGATCTCGTGGACGAACTTGACACAGCGGTGCTGCGCCTTCGGCATGCGCTAGTGCCTTCGCCAGGGCGCGGGGAATTTGACCAATCCCGACAGGCGGAATGGGTCTAGAGTCTGCCTTGCCCGTCGAATATTTTAGGGCCACCCGGGCGGCGCTGCTCGAAGAGCGGTGCCGCCTTCGCACCTGGGCTTGGTTACCTAGAGTTTCAAGCAGCATCTCCTTTCAATCGGAGAAGAGAAAATGACACGTGAAGGCCTGAAGCTCGCTGGCGGTGTGGTGGGACTCCTCTTTATTGCGGCCGTGCCAGTTTCCGCACAGACCGACTGCTGGACCTGTGACGATGCTACGGGCTGGTGTGCCGGCACGACTGGCCCAGGCGCGACGAATTGCGCCCAGTTTTCAGTCGAGGATCCATGCGATCTGTACGGGCATGCGTGCAGCGGATTCGCCATGCTATACAAAGTGTCACCTGAAGGGTTGATCCAGACGGTTGATGTCCGAGAGCTGGCTTTAAACATTCTCGAGGATGATTCTCCTCGCGCCGTCAAGGCAAGCCGCATCTCGTCCGCTGTCGTCGTCCGGACCTGCGAAGGGAACTGGGTGCGATTGGCCAGCCAGGCTCGCGTCAAGCGAACGCATGCCATGGCTGCACGAACTCTCCAATGAGCAGCCTTCCCAGGCGGGTTGTCGACACCTCCTGCACCTGGAGGGTGGTCACGTCAGTCGCTTTATGCACTTTCGGGTGGCTTTCGGCATTTGCGCTTTCAGCGCAGGACCGGCCGGAGCGTTGGACGCTTCGGCCGGTCCTGCGCATCGGGAGTGTCGGTGACGCCGGCACGACGCTTACGCATGTCGAAGATTTAACGGTAGCTGCGGATGGACGCATCTACGTCGTACATCCGGAGGAATCCATGGTCAGAATCTTCGATCGGGGCGGCGAACCGGCGGGGCAGCTCGGTCGCCGTGGCTCTGGCCCGGGCGAGTTCGTGATGCCGCGAACCATTGGCTGGCGTGCGGACTCGCTCTGGGTCATCGAACCAGCCAGCCGGGAGGTGAACATATTCGCGGCGGACGGCCGCCACGTTCGCTCGTTTTCCCTGGTCACGAATCCTCTTGCGCAGAGTGACCGACCCTTGACGCCCGTGGCACTACTCGCGGACGGATCCGTCGTGGCGTCCGTGAGCGGTTCAATGATGAGCGTTGTCGTGGGAGCTACACCTTCAGCTCCCACTGCGATCATGGAACCTGAGGGTGGTATTCGGGCATGGCTACCTGCCCGCCGGCTACAACATTCCGTGATGGGAGTGATCAACGAGGATCGGCCGTGGGCCGGGATCTTCGGTAGACAGCCATTCGACGACAGTGAGCTCTGGGACACGTCTCCGGACGGGCGGGCGATTTATTTTGTTCGCCGGGATGTGGCACGCTCGGAAGATGCCGCATCGTTTACGGTCACGAGATTCACGCCCGAAGGGGACACCGCGCTTCACGCACGATACCGCTACCGACCTGAGCGCCTGAGCGACGGGGACCGTGAGCATCATGTGAGTCGCTGGGTCGATCATGTGCTTGGGGCACGCGGACCCGGCATTAGTCGGCCTGATAGAGCACGCGCTGCCGTTCTCGAGCAGCTTTATCTACCTGAGTACCTGCCGCCGATCACTGCCATGTTCGCCGGCGTGGGAGGCCAGCTGTGGCTCCGACGGGAGGAGCCAGTCGGGAGAGAGGTTGTTCAGTGGCATGTCGTCGGCGCCGATGGCCGGGTCATCGCGCATGCCGCGGTGCCCGTGAGCGTCCGATTGCTTTTCGCCGATGACGATCATGCTTATGGCACCGTGACGGATGAGTTGGATGTGCCGTATGTCGTCCGTTACCTGATCAGCCGATAACTGCTACTCCGCACTTCCCTGTCCCGCAGCCGCGCAGTACCCTCCCGTATGCAATCCACTCGAATCAGCCGCTACGCTTGGCGGGTTCTCGCCTTCACCCTCGCCGTGATCGCCTGGGGCGCGTTCGTGCGCGCCACCGGCTCGGGCGCCGGCTGTGGCGCGCACTGGCCGCTGTGCAATGGCGAGGTGCTGCCCCGCGCGGCGCGGGTCGAGACGCTGATCGAGCTGACGCACCGCGCCTCGAGCGGCGTGGCGCTGCTGCTGGTGCTCGGTCTGCTCGTGGCCGTGTGGCGCCGGTTCCCGGCCGGCCATGCCGCGCGGCGGGCCGCGCTCGCCGCCGGTCTCTTCATGCTCACGGAGGCGGCGATCGGCGCGGGGCTCGTGCTGTTCGAGCTGGTCGCCGAGAACGAATCGGTCGCGCGCGCGCTGTGGATGGCGGCCCACCTGCTGAACACGTTCCTGCTGGTGGCGGCGCTCGCGCTCACGGCATGGTACGCGGCCGGTCGACCCGCGCCGCGGCTGCGTGCACAGGACGGCGTCGCCTGGGGGTTGGCCGGCGCGCTCGCGGCCGTGCTGCTGGTGGCGGTGAGCGGCGCGGTGACCGCGCTGGGCGACACGCTGTTCCCGGCCGCGTCGCTCGGCGAAGGTGTGCGCGAGGATCTGTCGCCGACTGCGCACTTCCTGCTGCGGCTGCGCGTGCTGCATCCGCTGCTCGCCTTGGGCGCGTCGTTCCTCGTGGCGACGGCGGCGCTGGGCGCGGCCCGCGCTCGACCATCCTCGGCGACGCGCACGCTCGCGCGAGCGGTGATCAGCCTGATCATCGCGCAGCTCGCGATCGGGCTGCTGAACCTCGCGCTGCTCGCACCGGTGTGGCTGCAGCTCGTGCACCTGCTGGCGGCCGACCTGTTGTGGATCGCGCTGGTGCTGCTCACCGCAACGGCGCTCGCCCTGCCGCGCGCGGAACCCGCTGAGCGCGTCGACCGGAGCACGCCGCGTTCGACAGCGCTGACGCGCGCGTAGCCCCGCGGCACGGCGCACGCGCTCACCACCTCGCTGCTGCACGTCACAGACGCGACGCATTCGCTTGACCGATGCGCAGTGCTTCCCTAGTCTGTCCGGGCTCTGCAGCCGGCGGGCCGTTTCCGCGCTGCTCGGACTCGAGTGAGGAGTGGATGTCGAAGTACGGACGTGTGCTGGGCCGCGCCGCCGCCGCTGCGGCGCTGGCCCTGGGTTCGCTGCTGCTGGGCGCCTGCGCGGGCGAGTATCCGCAAACGACCTTTCGGCCGGTCTCCGATTTCGGGCGGGACCTGAACCAGCTCTTCGCCAACATCTTCTGGCTGACGATGGTGGTGCTGGTGGTGGTTCTCGCCGGCGTCGTCTACATCATCCTGCGGTTCCGCGAGCGGCCCGGCGTGCCCGAGCCCAAGCGGATCTACGGCAACAACCTGCTCGAGCTTTTGTGGACGCTCGGCCCGGCCGTGATTGTCGTGCTGATCACGGTGCCGACGGTCCGGACGATCTTCCAGACGTACCGCTCGCCGCGCGAGGACGCGCTGCAGGTGCAGGCGATCGGGCATCAATGGTGGTGGGAGTTCCGCATCCCGGAGCTCGGCATCCGCACCGCGAACCAGCTCTACCTGCCGGTCGGCCGCGAGATCGACCTGCACCTCAGCTCGGTCGATGTGCTGCACAACTGGTGGGTGCCCCGGCTGGGCGGCAAACGCTACAACTACCCGAACCCGGTCACACCCGCCGGCGATGAGGAGCGGCCGAACCATCACCGGCTGATCTTCACGGTCGATGAGCCGGGCGTCTACGCCGGGCAGTGCGCCGAGTACTGCGGCCTCTCGCACGCGCTCATGCAGATGCGGGTCGTGGCGGTGCGCGCGGCGGAGTTCGAGGCGTGGACGACGCGGATGGCCACGGCCGCGCAGCCGCAGCCGCAGGCCGCCGAGCCGAGCGGTCTCCTCGACACGATCCCCGGCGGTGAGCCGCAGCCGGAGACGCCCGTGCTGGCCCCGGCGCTGCAGGCGACGTCGCCCAACGTGCCTGCGGAGGGCACGCTCGAACGGCGCGGCCACGACATCTTCATGAGCCGCACCTGCGTGGCCTGCCACGCGATCGCCGGCACCACGGCGCAGGGCCAGCTCGGTCCGGACCTGACGAACTTCGGCAACCGCTGGGCGATCGGTGCGGGCGCGCTGCCGAACGCACCCGAGAACATCGTGCGCTGGGTGCGCCGGCCGGAGCGCTACAAGCCGGGCGCGCAGATGCCCGGCACGGTGTTCGGCGGCGGCGGCATGCCGCCGACGGGACTCACCCGCGATGAGCTCGAGGCCGTCGCGGCGTATCTGTACAGTCTGAGGTGAGATGGCGACCGTCGAAGCGACCCTGACGCATGCGCCCGCCCGCGGAGGGCTGCGCGGCTGGCTGACCACCGTCGATCACAAGAGGATCGGCATCCTCTACGGCGCCACCTCGCTCGTCTTCCTCCTGATCGGCGGCCTGGAAGCGCTGCTGATCCGGATGCAGCTCGCGCAGCCGTACGGCCGCGTGCTGAGTGCCGAGCTGTACAACCAGATCTTCACGATGCACGGCACGACCATGGTGTTCCTGGTCGGCATGCCGCTGGCCGTGGCGTTCTTCAACTACCTGGTGCCGCTGCAGATCGGTGCGCGCGACGTCGCGTTTCCGCGTCTCAACGCGCTGTCGTACTGGATCTTCCTGTTCGGCGCGCTCTTCATGAACGCCGGGTTCCTGTTCGGCGCGGCGCCGAACGCCGGCTGGTTCGGCTACGCGCCGCTCACCAACGAGCAGTACTCGCCCGGGCTGAACATCGACTTCTGGGTGCTGGGACTGCAGATCCTGGGCGTCGCCTCGATCATGGGCGGCGTGAACTTCATCACCACGATCATCAACCTGCGTGCGCCCGGCATGAAGCTGATGCGCATGCCGCTGTTCACCTGGATGGCGTTCGTGACCAGCTTCCTGCTGATCACGGCGCTGCCCGTGCTGGCGGTCGCGCTGTTCTTCCTGACCTTCGACCGCTTCTGGGGAACCAACTTCTACACCGTCACCGCCGGCGGCGACCCGTTCCTCTGGCAGCACCTGTTCTGGATCTTCGGTCACCCGGAGGTCTACATCCTGATCCTGCCCGCCTTCGGCATTGTCAGCGACGTGATTCCGGCGTTCGCGAAGAAGCCGCTGTTCGGCTACTCGCTGGTCGTCTACTCGGGCATTCTGATCGGCTTCATCGGCTGGGGCGTCTGGGCGCACCACATGTTCGCGACCGGGATGGGGCCGATCGCCGACGCGTTCTTCGCCGCGTCGACCATGATCATCGCGATCCCGACCGGCGTGAAGATCTTCAACTGGATGGCGACCATGTGGGGCGGCCGCATCCGCTTCACGACTGCAATGAAGTTCGCGGTCGCGCTCGTCGCCACGTTCACGATCGGCGGGATCTCGGGGATCTGGCTCGGCTCGCCGCCCATCGACCTGCAGCAGACCGACACCTACTTCGTGGTCGCGCACTTCCACTACGTGCTGATCGGCGGGCTGATCAACGGCATCTTCGCCGGCTTCTACTACTGGTACCCGAAGGTCACGGGCCGCCTGCTCAGCGAGCGCCTGGGGAGCTGGCACTTCTGGCTGTTCTTCTTCGGCATGAACCTGACCTTCTTCCCGATGCACTGGGTCGGGCTGCTCGGCATGCCGCGCCGCATCTTCACCTATGGCGAAGGGCTGCAGCTCGAGGGGCTGAACTTCATGATGTCGGTCGGCGCGTTCGTGCAGGCCGCGGCCGTGCTGATCTTCGTCTGGAACCTGATCCGCAGCCGCCGGCGCGGCGCCGTGGCCGGCGTGAATCCGTGGCATGCGCACACGCTGGAGTGGGCGACGACCTCGCCGCCGGCCGAGTACAACTTCGCGGTGCTGCCGGTCGTGCGCAGCCGCGAGCCGATGTGGGACGAGCCGGACCGCATGATCGAGCAGGCGCAGCGCCCGCTCGACAGAGCGGTGCACATGCCGCCGCCATCGTACTGGCCGATCATGACGGCGGTCGGCGTCACGCTCACGTTCGCGCTGTTCATGACCGGACTGTGGTGGGCGCCGCTGGTCGGCTTCGCGCTGACCGCGTTCGCGGTCGTGAACTGGGCGTTCGAGCCGCAGTGAGCGGGCTCCCGCGGCGAACGGCGAACCGCAAACGGCGAACGGCCAAGAGCATGAACGGGGAGAATCACAGTGAACCATAGCGCGGCTGCGCACGCCGACGAGCACCACTACACGGCGACCGGGGTGCCGACCTGGAAGCTCGGGTTCTGGACGTTCATCGGCTCGGAGTGCCTGTTCTTCGGCTCGCTGATCGCGACCTACATGGTCTACAAGGGCCAGAGCGTGGTGGGCCCCTTCCCGCACGGCGAAGACGGCATCCTCAACATCCCGCTGACCTCGGTCAGCACGTTCGTCCTGCTGATGAGCTCGCTGGCCATGGTGCTGGCGCTGGACGCGGTGCAGCGCGGCTCACGCAAGGGCGCGCTGACCTGGATCATGGGCGTGGTCGTGCTCGGTGCGGGGTTCCTGGGGTTCCAGGCGTACGAGTTCACGCACTTCTACCACGAGGGGCTGACGCTCGAGACGAACCTGTTCGGCGCGACCTTCTTCGTGCTCACGGGCTTCCACGGCGCGCACGTGACGGTCGGCGTGATGTGGCTGCTCGCGCTCTGGCTGCTGGCCTGGCGCGGCCGGCTCAGGCCGGCCGACGCGCTGAAGGTCGAGATCGCCGGGCTGTACTGGCATTTCGTGGACGTGGTCTGGATCGTGATCTTCACGCTGATCTACCTGATCGAGTAGGAGACGAGGCATGGCAGCGGGCGAAGGCGGGCAGGCGGCGCACCGCGAGCCGGCGGCGCCACATCATCCAACCTGGAAGTTCTACGTCCTGATCGGCGTGGTGCTGACGGTAATCACCGCGATGGAGGTGGCCATCTTCTACATCGAGGCGCTGCAGGCAGTGCTGGTCCCGCTGCTTCTCGTGCTGTCGGGCGCGAAGTTCATCATGGTCGTGCTGTTCTACATGCACCTGAAGTTCGATTCGAAGGTTCTGAGCGGCGTGTTCGCCGCGCCGCTGCTGCTCGGCGTGCTGGTCGTGGTGTCGTTGATCGTCCTGTTCAACGTCCTGCCGCTGAGCTGAGCGATGCAGCCGCCACTTCCTGCGACCCTGGCGCTGCTGCACGGCGACCCGGCCGCGTTCTCCTGGACGCGCTGGGAGATCCACGTCTCGGTGCTGATCGGCTGCGCGCTGCTGGCGGGCATCTACCTGCTGGCGATCGGGCCGCTGCGCCGCCGGTTTGGTTGGGCGGAACGCACGGACGGCTGGCAGACGGCCGCGTTCCTGGGCGCGGTCGCGATCCTGTTCGCCGCGCTGAACGGGCCGCTGCACGACCTGAGCGACTACTTCCTGTTCAGCGCGCACATGGTGCAGCACATGCTGCTCATGATGATCATGCCGCCGCTGCTGCTGCTCGGCCTGCCCGCCTGGCTGCTGCGGCCGCTGCTGCTGCGCCGTGGCGTCGAGCCCATGGCGCGCGTGCTGACGCACCCGGCCACAGCGTTCGCGGTCTACAACGTCGTGCTGATCGGCTGGCATTTCCCGGCGCTGTACAACTGGGCGCTGGTGAACCACGACGTGCACATCGTGCAGCACCTGATGTTCATTGCGGCGGCGCTGCTGATGTGGTGGCCAGTCGTTGATCCGCTGCCCGAGCTGCGGCGCATCGGTCCGCTGCTCAAGATACTGTACCTGTTCGCGTTCGGGTTGCCGATGTCGATCGTCTCGGCGTTCATCACCATGTCGCCCCGCGCGGTGTACCCGTGGTACGTCGAGGCGCCGCGGATCGTCGCGCTGACACCGCTCGAGGACCAGCAGCTCGGCGGCCTGCTGATGTGGATCCCCGGGATGCTGATCTACTGGACGGTCGTCACGATCATCTTCCTGCGTTACTCGGCGCGCGAGGAGCGGCAGGAGCCGGGCGCCGGGACAACGCGGCTGGGCGAGTGGATTGCCGCGCGCTAGCGGAGAACGGAACGAGTCGTGAGGGCCGCATGCGTCTGACGCTCGCGGCCGAGCACCGGATCCTGCTGACCGGCGACGGCGCTGACTTCACGATCGACGGCGGTGACGAGCCGCTCTCGCCGTTCCACCTCCTCGCTGCTTCCCTCGCGGCCTGTACCTTCCTCGTCCTGCAGTCCTGGGCGCACCACGCCAAGCTGCGTATCGACGACCTCCAGCTCGGCGTAGACTGGGACTTCGATGACGAGGCGGCGCGCGTCTCGGCCATGCGGATGGAGGTGATCTGGCCGAGCCTGCCGGGCGAGCGGCGGGCGACCGCGCTGCGCGCGGCGAAGACCTGCACGGTGCACAACTCGCTCGAGCAGGGCTTCCCGATCACGACGGGCGTCGCCGGTCAGGGCGCGGACGGGCGTTGAACCCACCAGGTCGACGGACACGGTCGGCGAGCTGAGGGCCCGGCGCTTTGCCGCTGCGGATCCCCGGGCATGCGCAGGCCGGGCGACTTGCTCGGAGCCGACGCTCTGCCCCACCTTCGGAATCGGTAGACCGCAACTCCTTCTGCCACACGAGGCGCCCGGCATGCGGCGGTTCCGCACGTACAGCCAGGTCCATGAAGCCAGCGCGGATCTGTTGGAGCAGGTCGGCGCGCAGGCGGAGCGCGTGCGGGCGCGGCTGGCGCGCGTTGCGTGCGTCGTAGCGGTTGCGAGCGGCAAGGGCGGCGTCGGCAAGAGCGCGCTGACCGCGAACCTGGCCGCCGCACTCGCCGCAGAGGGGCTGAGCGTCGGGGCGCTGGACGCCGACGTGAACGGCCCGACGCTGGCGCGCATGCTCGGCGCGCGGGCCGGCTCGCTGCGCGTGACCGCGGACGGCGTCGAGCCGGCGACGGGCGCCGGCGGCGTGCGCGTGATCTCGATGGACCTGCTGCTCGAGGGCGATGAAACGCCGGTCCGCTGGCGGGAGCCGGCGCAGGGCGGCTTCATCTGGCAGGGTGCGCTCGAGACCGGCGCGCTGCGCGAGTTCCTGGCCGACACGGCCTGGGGCGAGCTGGACATGCTGCTGATCGACCTGCCGCCCGGCACCGAGAAGATCGGCCGGCTGCTCGAGCTGGTGCGGCGGCCGGACGCGCTGCTGCTGGTGAGCACGCCGTCACGCGCGGCCGAGTTCGTGGTCGCGAAGTCGCTGCGCTACGCCCGCGAAGCCGGCGTGGGCGCGGTCGGCGTCGTGCGCAACATGACCGCGGCCGTCTGCGCGGCGTGCGGCACGGCGGTGCCACTGTTCGAGCGGAGCGGTCCGGCGTGGACGCCGGACGAGCTGTGGGGCGACGTCCCGTTCGACCCGCGCCTCGCCGAATCGACCGATGCCGGCGAGCCGTTCGTGCTGACCGAGCCCGAGGCGCCTGCCTCGCGCGCGATCGCACGGCTGGCGCTGCGCCTCCGCGCCCTCCCCCAGCCCCAGCCTCAGCCCCAGCCTCAGCCACACCCATGAAATTCCTCTGCCTATCGTGCGATGAAGTAATGGCGTTCGCCGAGCGGCAGCTCCCCGGTGACGGCACCATGGCCGCGGTCTTCGCCTGCGCGAGCTGCGGCCGCGAGGTCGCCCTGTTGACGAATCCTATGGAGACGCAGCTGGTCAGCTCGCTGGGCGTGCAGGTGGGCGGGCGGAGCGTGCCCGAGCAGCCGCTGGAGCTGGTGCGCTCGAGTCTGGCGACGGGCGGCGAACATGCCTTCGCGGAGGCGGAGAGTGCGGATGCGGCTGGCCCGGCGACGTCGCCCGGCGCGGTGCGCTGGTCCGAGGAAGCGCTCGAGCGGCTGGGCAACGTTCCATCCTTCGTGCGCGGCATGGTCAAGCGCATCTACACGGACTACGCGCGCGAGCGGGGACTGGACGCGATCACGCCGGCGGTCATGGATCAGGCGCGCGCGGATCTGGGGCTGGAGGCGATGTGAGCGCGACGTCGCCCGAGCCGGAGGCGGCGCGAGCGAGGAGGTTTCGGCAGGCGGCGATCGTCTACCTCCATGTCGGCGTGCTCTACGAGGCCGCGGTGTTCGCGCTCTGGCGCGCCGGCGACCTACCGCTCGAGCGCGGGCCGCCGTGGCTGTGGCTCCTGCTCGGCGCCGTCATCACCGTCGTCATCAGCGGAGCCTTGTGGCGCTGGCATCGGCCATGGCTCGCGTGGGGCGTCTGGGCGGTTCATGCGCTGCGGCTGCCGGCGCTGATCGGCGGCGCGTTTCTGGAGCCGACCGGCCCCGCGGGAGCGCTGCCGCCGAGCTTCTATCTCACCGCGCTCGTGGTGGTCGTGATCAACCTCGGCTTCCTCGCGCGCGCCGGTTGGAATGTCTAGACGCGAGACGCGCCAGGGCTCGTTGACACGCCGCCGGGCTGGCTCTTATAGTGGCACGCCGGCCAACCGGCCGTGAGTTTTTGCTGTAAACATCAGCGGCGAAGCCGCTGTGCTCGCCGCTGACGTGGGACCGCAGGTCCCCGCTATTTCTGACGTCGCACGATCGGGGTCGGCATGGCCCGAAGTCCATGCCGCCCGTGCAGGCTTGCTGGCATAGCGTCAACACACGCCGCCGGTGCGCGCGTCTGACCGGCGGTTTCCGACGCACATGTCGCCGAGCTCTTCCGCCCGCGACCGTGCCGCGCTCCGCTGTTCGAGCGCTGGCGGCCGTAGGGTGGGCTGTCGCCCCGTGTCAGGAGGCCACATGGCGGTTCCGTACCGCGAAGTGCTCGTGCCGGTCGACAACTCCGCGGAGTCGGATCACGCGGTCGACCGGGCGATCGAGCTCTGCAGCCGGTCCGGCGGCCGGATCACGGGGACCCACGTGTACGCGGCCCGCCTCCACGACGTTCGTTTCCGCCAGCTCGAGATCGGCCTGCCCGCCCGCTTCCAGGCCGCCGAAGAAATCAAGCGCCAGCGCAAGATCCACGACAAGCTGATCGAGAAGGGGCTGCAGCTCATCTCGGACAGCTTTCTCGATCAGGTGCACCGCCGCTGCGAGGCGGCGGGTGTGGAGCTGGTGCGTCAGCTCCTCGAGGGCATCAACTACGAGGAGATCGCGAAGGAGGCGAATCGCGGCGCGGGTCGGCTACCGAGTCTGATCGGGTTCGACCCGAACATCGCCGGCAAGTACGATGGCGGCGCGCGGGTGCGCGGCGATGTCCGTCTGGGCGAGAACGGCCGGATCGTGGCGGAGGACGAGGAGGACGAGGCGGCGAAGCTCGCGGGCAGCTCGGCCCGGCAGTACGACCTGGTGGCGATCGGCGCGCACGGCCTCGGCCGCCAGCCGTACAGCCAGCTCGGCAGCGTGGTGGCCCGAGCGGTACGGCAGATCGACAAGGATGTGCTGATCGTGCGGGATGACGCGCCGTTGGGCGGCGGCCGCTTCATGGTCTGCATCGACGGCTCGGCGTACTCGTACAAGGCGATGCGCGTCGCGCTCGAGCTGGCGCGCGAGTTCGGGTCCAAGCTGTACGTCTGCAGCGCATTCGACGTCGAGTACCACCACGTCGTTTTCAACAACATCAAGGACGTGCTCTCGGTGCAGGCCTCGAAGGTCTTCAAGTTCGAGGAGCAGGAGGAGCTGCACAACAACATCATCGACAAGGGGCTGCTCAAGCTCTGCCAGGCGAACCTGAAGCGGGCGCGGGTCATGGCGTCGCAGTACGCCGATGTCGAGGTCGAGACGCAGATTCTGATCGGCAAGCCGTTCCAGGTCGTGATGCAATGGGCCGAGGAGGTCGAGCCGTCACTGCTGATCGCTGCACGTCACGGCTCACACCGGATCGACGGCACGGACATCGGCTCGCAGGCGGACAACCTGCTGCGGCTGGCGCGTTCCAGCGTCCTGCTGATCGGCACGGTCGACGTGCGCGCGGACGAGATCCCATGGATCGAGGAGGACGGCCGGCAGGGGCTGGAATGGGCGCCGGAGGCGGAGGTCAGGATCCTGCGCGTGCCGCCCTTCGCGCTGGGCATTGCCCGCTCGGCCGTCGAGGAGTACGTGCTCGAGCACCACGGCCCGGGCAGCGTGTACGCCGCCGCGTTCGTGGATGGTCCGGGCAAGCTGGCCGACACTGGCGACAGCAACGGCAACGAGGCCGCGGTGGCGGCGGCCACGACGGTGATGCGCGAGCAATTGCCGATCGTGACCAACGAGCGGCTGGACGAGGCGATCGCGAAGCTGCTGCCGACGCACATGCAGCTCATCATGGGCATCGGCACGGCCGAGGAGCTGGCGCTGGCGGAGAGCAAGGCCGAGGAGGCGATGAAGCGGACCGTCGTCCAGGGCCAGGACGAAGATGCGGTGCCCGCCGAGCCACTGGTCGAATCGAAGTGTCCGTACACAGGGCACGTCTCCGCGCGGCCGCGCACGCCTGCCGACCCGGTGCTCTGGACGCGCGAGGCGTTCGGCCGGCTGGGCCAGGTGCCGCTGATCGCGCGGCCGCTCGCGCGCAACACGGTCGAGAAGTTCGCCCGCACGCACGGCATGTGGCGGATCACGACCCAGGTCATGGATGAGAACAAGCAGGCGATGATCGAGGCGGACGAGTTCGACCTCGACACCATGCTGGTCATGTTCAAGGAGCTACAGACCAAGCAGCTCAAGGCGGCGGCTGAGGGTGTCGACGGGCTGACGCCGGAGATGCGCCGCTTCATCGCGGAGGCGAAGGCGGCCGGCGTCACGCGCTGCCCGATCCGCGATGTCGAGGCGCAACTGGAGAAGTGCCCGGTCGACATCCGCACGGCGACGCCGGAGCAGGCGAAGCGTGCGGTCGAGGTCCTGATCGCCGAGGAGCCCGCGGAGTGACCGAGCAGCTTTCGCCGATTGCGGTAGTCGTGCTTCTCGCCGCCATCGTGGCCTTCTGGGCGGTCGTGCTGATCATTGTGCAGGGCCACCGGCGCCGCCGGCGCGGCGGTGACAGCGAGGAGCGGCGGGTGCCGCCATGGTCGGGCTGAACGCGCTCGGCGTGCCTGCCGCGCAGACGCGTGCATCCTTCGACGCGACGCCGCGGCAGGACGCTGCGCGGCTGCCGCACGTCGTCGCGTGGAATCTCACCAAGCGCTGCAACCTGGCGTGCAGTCACTGTTACATCGCGGCGGGCAACTGGCAGGCAGCCGCGGGCGAGCTCAGCACGGCCGAGTGCCGCCGGATCACGGACGAGATCCTGGCAGTGAACCCCGCGCCGATGTTCGTGCTGAGCGGCGGCGAGCCGCTGCTACGTGAGGACCTCGAGCAGATCGCCGAGCACGCGAGCCAGAGCGGCGCGACCGTCGTCGTCGGCAGCAACGGCACGCGGCTGACGTCGGAGCGGATCGATTCACTGAAATCGGCCGGCGTGCGCGGCGTCGCGATCAGCATCGATTCGCTGGACGCCCGCTATCACGATCGTTTCCGCCACGGCCCCGGCGCGCTGACCGACACGCTGGCGGCCGTGGATCGGCTGCGCTCGCAGTCGCTCGACTTCGTGGTGCAGACGAGCGTGACGCGGGGCAATCGGGCCGAGATCCCGCGCATCGCCGCGTGGGCCGCCGAGCGCGGCGCCGTGTCTTTCAACGTGTATTTTCTGATCGCGACCGGGCGCGGCGCGGCCATGCGCGGGCTGTCGCCGGCCGAGAACGACGAGGTTCTGCTCGAGCTCGTCGAGCTCGAGCGCGCGTATCGGGGACGCATGCTGGTCCGCTCGAAGTGCCAGCCGCAGATCATGCGGCATGTGTACCAGCGCGCGCCCGACTCGCCGCTGCTGAACTACGAGACCCGCTGCCCGTGCGGCGTGCAGTACTGTCGGATCACGCCGGAGGGCAAGCTCACGCCCTGCCCGTACATGCCGCTGGTCGCGGGCGACCTGCGCGAGCAGCGGTTCGACGAGGTCTGGTGGGGCTCGCCGCTGTTCCGCTCGCTGCGCGAGCCGACGCTGGGCGGCAAATGTGGCCGCTGCGAGTTCGGCGGCGTGTGCGGCGGCTGCCGGGCGCGGGCGTACGCCGAGAGCGGCGATCCGCTCGCCGAGGATGCATCCTGCGCGTATACGCCCAGCGGGACCGCTGCGCGCGTCGAGCCGCCGCGGCAGGAGACGTACGGGACAGCGGCCGAGCCGGCGCTGGAGTGGGAGCCCGAGGCGCGGGCGCGGCTGCAGCGCATCCCGAGCTTCGTGCGCGGGGTCGTCACGGCCCGGGTGGAGGCATTCGCGCGGGCGCGCGGGCGCGCGCGCGTGACTCTGGCGACGCTGGACGAGGTGCGCAGCAGCCTGCCGGTCGATTTCTCGAAGCGGAAGCCGTTTTTCATGCGGCAGGCCGGCGATGAATAGCCTGCGTTCGAGGCTGGGGCTGGGGCTAGGGAACGTCGCCGGGCCAGCGCAGCCGCGCTCTGGACGGAAGCTGGCTCCCCCAGCCCTAGCCCTAGCCCCAGCCCTAGCCCTGCTTTTCCTCGTCGAGCCCGGCTGGGCGCAGGAAGCCGCGACCGCAGTGCAGGAGACGCCGCGGGAGTACGGCAATTTCCCGTATGTCGGCGCGCGCGTCGCGGTCTGGGTCGCGGCGCAGGTGCACCTCATGTTCGCGGCGTTCGTGCTGGGCGTGCCGATGTTCGCGGTGGTCACCGAGGCGATCGGTATCTTCGGCAAGGACGAGCGCTACGACCGGCTGTCGAAGGAGTTCACGCGGCTGCTGCTGATCGCTTACAGCGCGACGGCGATCTGGGGTGCCGTGCTGGTCTTCTTCCTGACCACGCTGTATCCGCGCTTCTGGTCGCACCTGGCGGAGATCTTCGAAGTCTCGATGTGGATCTACGTGGGCCTGTTCTTCTTCGAGTCGTTCACGCTCTACCTCTACTACTACGGCTGGGAACGCTGGAAGTACGGCCGGGCCAAGCTCGGTCACTGGGGCCTGGGCCTGCTGCTCAATGTCTTCGGCACGGCCGTCATGTTCATCGCGGATGGCTGGCTCAGCTACATGATGAGCCCGCCGGAGGGCGTGACGGCCGCGACACCCGCAAGCACGATCGACACCTGGGTCGCGCTGACCAACATGACGTGGATGCCGATCAACATCCACCGGATGATCGCCAATGTCGTGTTCGGCGGCGCGATCGTCGGACTGTACGCCGCGTTCCGCTTCCTGAGCGCGCGGACCGACGAGGAACGCGCGCACTACGACTGGATGGGCTATGTCGGCAACTTCATCGCGATCGGCGCGCTGATCGTGCTGCCCTTCGCCGGCTACTACCTCGGCCGCGAGATCTACGAGTACAACCAGAACATGGGCATCACGATGATGGGCGGCTTCATGAGCTGGCTGTGGATCGTGCAGGCCGTGCTGATCGGCGCGCTGTTCCTCACGGGCAACTACTATCTGTGGGTCGGCATGGGTCGCATCCCCGGTGCCGAGCGCTTCACGCCGTACACGAAATGGATGCTGCTGGTACTGGTGCTGGGCGTGATCGTCTGGGCGACGCCGCACACGATGATCGCGGACCGCGACGAGCTCGCGGCCATGGGCGGCTCGCACCACCCGTTCCTGGGTGTGCTGGGCGTGATGAGCGCGAAGAACACGGCCGTGAACCTGATGATCCTGACCACGTTCCTGTCCTTCCTGCTGTATCGGCGGGCGAACCGGCGGCCGGTCGTGCCGTGGCAGGGGACGGGTACGCTGGTGCAGGGCGCGATGTTCGTGATCGCGGCTGCCGTCGTGCTGTTCTACGGCGTGTACGGCTACTTCGTGTCGGCGATCGTGCGGATCGGCTTCAGCGTCTACCAGGTGCTGGCGGTGCTGGCGTGCATGGCCGTCGTGCTGGGGATCGATCTCGTAATGCTACGGCGCTCGGAGTCGCGCGGCGAGATCCGCTGGGGTCAGATGCCCGCGCGCTCGCAGTACGCGCTCGTCGTGCTGGCCGTCACCTTCACCTGGCTGATGGGCCTGATGGGCTTCGCGCGCAGCGGCATCCGGCAGCACTGGCACGTCTGGGAGGTGATGCGCGACACGAGCGAGTGGGCCGTGACGCCGGCGCTCGGCTACGCCGCGCAGGTGATCACCGGCTGTGTGTTGATCTTCCTCGGCCTGATCGCGTTCATCTTCTGGCTGGGCGGGCTGGTCGAGAAGCCGGCGCTGGTGCCGGCGCGGGCGGAGGCGCCGATCGCGGCTCCCGGGCGCGCAACCGATGCCGCGCTCGCACCCGCACCGGCCCGCGGGAGCTGAGCGCATGCTGGTGACGTACGCGAAGCTCGTCGCCGTGGTGTTGGGCACGGTCGGGCTCTACACCGTGATCGCGAACGCGATTCCGCAGCTCGAGTCGGAGGTGCCGCAGGAGCTCGTGTTGACCGGCGCCTTTTCCGCCGACGAGCTGGTGGCGGCCGGCGAGCAGCTCTACGACGGCGCCGGCGGCTGCACCGTCTGCCACGGTCTGGGCACGCGCGCGCCGAACCTGCTCACCGATGAGGGTGGCACCGGCCTGATCGGCGCGCGCTGCGCCACGCGTGTGCCGGGCCAGAGCTGCAAGGAATACCTCTACGAGTCGCTGGTCGCGCCGAACGACCACGTCATCGAAGGCTATGAACCGATCATGCCCGACATGAGCCGCACTCTGTCGCCGACCCAGATCTGGGCACTGGTCGCGTTCCTGCAGAGCCAGGGTGGCACGGTCGACGTGACGCAGGTCGACATCGGCGAGGCGGCCGAGGCGACGGGCTCGGCGGCGAGCCCGGCCGCGGCGACCGCGGCCGCGTCGCCCGTGACGGCGACCGAGCCCATGGACATCCTGCGCGGCTTCCAGTGCACGGTGTGCCACCAGATCGCGGGCGAGGGCGGTGCGCTCGGACCGCCACTGGATGACATCGGCAGCCGCATGGATGCCGCCGCCCTCCGCCACTCGATCCTGTTCCCGAACGCCGACACTGCGGCTGGCTACGAGGCGCTGGCTGGTACGATGCCGCCGAATTTTGGCGAGCAGATGAGCGCGGCGCAGCTCGAGGCGCTCGTCGAATACCTGGCGGGCCGGCAATGAAGCGAGCGGATCTCAGGCACCCGTTCACGCAGGCGATCCTGATCCTGCTGATCGCCTACCTCGCCTTCGAGTTCGGCATCGCCTACCTGCCGCCGTTGTTGGGCGCCGCAAGCGCCCCCGTGCCGGACAGCGTCCTGCTGCAGTACATGCTGACCGTCCTGGTCGGCGTGCTCATCTGGGTCAGCGACAACGAGACGCGCTGGAGCGAGTTCAAGCGGCCGATCGAGCGGACGCTCGTCGAGCCCGGCCTCAAACCGCTGCGGATCGCACTGCTCGTCCTCGTGCCGTTGCTCGTCGGCGCGGCGACGTTCATGCAGGTGCGGCCGAGCGTTGCCGCACCCGCCTCGCTGCGTTCGATCCACCCTGCTCCGCCCACGACCATCGATTTCCGTGGCGAGCAGATGACCTTGACCGGGCTCGAGAACCCGCTGCGCCACGCCGGCTCGCTGGCCCAGCACTACGCGACCGGCCGCCGTGTCTACTACCAGAACTGCCTGCCCTGCCACGGCGACGCGCTGGATGGAGCGGGTCATTTCGCGCACGGCTTCAACCCCGCACCGCTCGACTTCAGCGATGTCGGCACGATCGCGCAGCTCTCGGAGAGCTTCGTCTTCTGGCGCATCGCCAAGGGTGGCCCCGGCCTGCCGCGCGAGGGCGCACCGTGGCATTCGGCGATGCCTGCATGGGAGGATTTCCTCACCGAAGAGGAAGTCTGGGCCGTGATCATCTTCATGTACGAGCAGACGGGCCATCAGCCGCGCGGTTGGGAGGTGGTCACGCAGTCGGCCGGGGGGGAGCATTGAGGCGGGTAGGGGCGGGGGCGGGGGTGACCCTGGCCGTGGCGGCAATTTTCCTTTTGCCGCTTCGTTCGGCGGCGCAGCAGGCGCCGGGCGACGAGCACCCGGGCAAGGCGCCGTACGACCGGTGGTGCGCGGAGTGCCACGGCTTCGAGGGACGCGGCGACGGCGCGGCTGCCGGCTACATGCTGCCGCGGCCGCGTGACTTCACCCGCGCACTGTACCAGATTCGGTCGACGCCGAGCGGCGCGATGCCGACCGACGACGATCTGATGCACATCATCGATGAGGGCATGCCTGGGACCGCCATGCCAGGATGGACGGAACAGCTCAGTGGCGGCGATCGGCGCGCGCTGGTCGAGTACCTGAAGACGTTCTCGCCGTTCTTCGAGGACGCGGCCGCGGAGCCGATCGATGCCGGCGGCGCGCCGCGTATGGGCGATGACGACATTGCGGCGGGTCGCGAGCTCTACGAGCGCCTCGAGTGCTGGAAATGTCATGGTGATCTCGGCCGCGGCGACGGCACATCGGCGCCGACCCAGGAGGACGAAGCGGGATTTCCGATCCGGCCTGCCGACCTGAGCGAGAACTGGCTGTTCAACGGCGGCGGCTCCGTCGAGCAGATCTATACGCGCCTGATCACGGGCCTCAACGGGACCCCCATGCCGTCCCTCGGCGATGTGGTGCAGGCGGGCGTCGCCTCGGAGGAGGACATCTGGAAGCTGGCGCACTACGTGCGCGGCCTGTCGCCCGAGCGCGAGCCGCGGCCACGCGAGGTCATCCGCGCGGCGCTCGTGGATGCTACCTTGCCGGCATCGCCGGGCGACTCGATCTGGGCGGAAGTCGAACGATTCTACGTGCCGCTGGTCGGGCAGATCATTGTGAAGCCGCGGCGCTTCGCGCCCACCGTCGATGGCGTCTGGGTCCAGGCGCTGCACAACGGCGAGGAGCTGGTCGTGCGGCTGGTGTGGCACGATCCATCGCGCAGTCCGGACCCGATATGGAACGAGTGGCAGCAGAGCGTCGTGGAGCACATGGAGCCGAAGGAGGACACACTCGGCAGCGCGGCACTGGCCGATGCCTTCGCGGTCCAGTTCCCGACCACGCGACCGACGGGGATGGAGCTGCCGTACTTCTTGCTCGGCAGCGAGCGCTCGCCGGTGTACCTCTGGCGCTGGCAGAGCGAGCCAGAGCAGCTGGGCGAGGCGATCGCGCGGGGGCATTCGCAGATCGAGCCGCTCGCCGGCGCAGCGGTGTCCGGCGAGGCGGTATTCGATCGCGGCGAGTGGCGCCTGCTGCTGCGGCGCTCACTGGTGCCGGCCGACTCCGTGAGCCGGTTCACGTTCACGACCGGCGAGGCCTTGCCGATCGCATTCTTCGCCTGGGACGGCTCGAACGGCGAGGCAGGCCCCCCAGGCTCGGTCAGCTCGTGGTATTATCTGTACCTGGCGCAGCCCACATCGGCGACCGTGTACGCGGTCCCGGTGATCGTGACGATCATGACGGCCCTGCTCGGGCTGTACGTCGTGGCGCGAGCGCAGCGACGCGAGCGCGCGGCGAACGCCGGGCGCGCGCCGGCGCCGATCGAGACGCCGGCATGAGGACCGCGGCCGTAGCCACGCGGGCGCGGCGGCGGTGAAGGACGCGTGACAGGTAGAAAATGGCCCCTAGCTGGAGGATCCAAACGATGTTGAGCATGCTGCAGAATCGCGGGGCGGTGATCACGCTGGCCTGCGCCCTGGCGTTGATCGGGTGCGGTGACGCCGCGGATGATGCGGACACGGGTGGTGAGGTTGCCGACGCCGAGCCGCTGGTCGACCCGGCGCAGGCCGCCACGATTTCGGGAGTCGTGAACTTCGAGGGCGAGCCGCCGGCGCCGGAGCCGATCGACATGAGCGAGGAGCCAACCTGCGCCGAGAAGCACGAGGGCCAGCCCGTGCGCACGCCGGTCGTGGCCAGTGATGGCCGATTGAAGAACGTGTTCGTGCGGGTGAGCGAGGGCCTGCCGGATCGGAGCTGGCCGAGCGCGACCGAGCCGCGTGAGATCGATCAGGACGGCTGCGTGTACGAGCCGCATGTGCTCGGTATCCAGACCGGGCAGACGCTGACCATCCGCAACAGTGATGGGATCCTGCACAACATCAACGCCACACCGGAGAACAACCAGAGCTTCAACATCAGCCAGCCGACGACCATGGAATCCACCCGCAGCTTCAGCCGGCCGGAGGTGATGATTCCGGTGCGCTGCGATGTGCACGGCTGGATGGAGGCGTATATCGGCGTGGTCGAGCATCCGTACTACGCAGTGACGGGTGACGACGGCTCGTTCACGATCGAGAACCTGCCGCCCGGCGATTACGTGATCGAGGCCTGGCACGAGCGGTACGGCACACAGACGGCGAACGTGTCCGTGCAGGCGCAGGGCACGGGCGAGGCGAACTTCACCTATAACGCAAACATGGCGGCGACTGCCGTGGTGCCGCTGGGCGAGCCGATCGACCTGCACGACCATGGGGTTGCGGGCGGCGGCGCGACTCACACGAGCAGCAGCGACGGCGGCCGCTGAGTCGCGGCTCGAGGCGGCCCGGGCGCGCACTGGGCGCCCGGGCCGCCCAGGCCGCGCCAGCACCGCTAGCAAGCACCACCCACGCCCATCGCCGGAGGCACTATGCCGAGTTGGCTGCCCGAGAACGTTTCGACCTACGGCGCCGACATCGATCAGCTGTACCTGATCATCCTCTGGATCACAGGGATCATTTTCATCGTGGTCGAGGCGGCGCTGATCTGGTTCGTCGTGAAGTACCGGCACCGCGAAGGCCGGAAAGCGGCGCACATCCATGGCAACTGGAAGGTCGAGGTGGTCTGGACCGTGGTCCCGTTCATTCTGGTCACTTTCATCGCCGCCAAGAGCATGGGTCCGTGGATGGCGATCAAGGATCCGAACCGGTTTCCGAGCAATGCGGTCGAGATCGCGATCGACGCCAAGCAGTTCGAGTGGAACGTCACCTACCCGGGCGCGGACGGCCGGCTCGGCACGGACGACGACTTTCAGAAGCGCAACCAGCTGCACGTGCCGGTCGGCCAGCCAGTTCGCGTCCGGCTGAGCTCGGAGGACGTGATCCACTCGCTGTTCCTGCCCAGCTTCCGGGTCAAGCAGGATGCAGTGCCGGGGATGCAGATCGCGGTCTGGTTCGAGGTAACAGAGCCGGGCGAGTACGTCCTCGGTTGTGCCGAGCTGTGCGGCTTGGGGCACTACCGCATGCGCGGGTCGGTGACCGCGTACCCCGGCGACGCCTATGATGAGTGGATGCGCTCGGGCGGCACTGCGGCGCAGACCGCAGCACGCTGAGCGGCAGACAACAAACACGCACGCGCCCGGGGTGGTACCCCGGCGCCCGATCGATCCAGAACTCGAGGGAACGCGCGCATGGCTACTGTAGTCACGCAGCCCACACACGCCGACACCGCGCACGAGGATCACCGGTCGTTCGTCCGGAAGTACATCTTCTCGACCGACCACAAGATCATCGGCATCCAGTTTCTGTTCATGAGCCTGTTCTTCCTGTTCGTGGGCGGAATCCTGGCGGCAATGATGCGCTGGCAGCTCGCCTATCCGAGCCAGCCGATGCCGGGCGGCGGTGCGCTGCCGGAGACCATGTTCGTTCAGGGGATCATGCTGCCCGAGTTCTACAACTCGGCGGTCACGATGCATGGCACGATCATGATCTTCTTCGCGATCATGCCGCTGCTGGTCGGCGTCTACGCCAATTACCTGATCCCGCTGCAGCTCGGCGCGCCGGACATGGCGTTCCCGCGGCTCAACATGGTGTCGTTCTGGACCGCACTGCCGGCCGGGCTGATCATGCTGTCGGGCTTCTTCGTGCAGGGCGGCCACGCGGCCGCCGGCTGGACCGCGTACCCGCCGCTCAGCGCAGTGCCGGAGTACAGCGGCGTCGCGCTCGGCCAGCAGCTCTGGCTGATCAGCCTTACCGTGCTCGGCTTCTCCTCGCTCATGGGCGCGGTGAACTACATCACGACCGTGATCAACATGCGTGCGCCCGGCATGACCTGGTTCCGCATGCCGCTGCCGACCTGGGCTCTGTTCATCACAGCGATCCTGATCCTGCTCGCGGTGCCGGTGCTCACCGGCGCCCTGATCATGCTGCTGTTCGATCAGACGATCGGCACGACCTTCTTCCTGCCGGCCGAGGGCGGCCAGCCGCTGCTCTGGCAGCACCTGTTCTGGTTCTTCGGCCACCCCGAGGTCTACATCCTGATCCTGCCGGCCATGGGCTTCGTGTCAGAGATCATCTCGGCGGGCTCGCGCAAGCCGATCTTCGGCTACCACGCCATGGTGCTGGCGCTCATCGCGATCGCGTTTCTCGGCTGGCTGGTGTGGGGCCACCACATGTTCCAGAGCGGCATGAACGCAGCGCTGGGCATGACCTTCATGGCATCGACCATGGTCATCGCGGTGCCCTCGGCGATCAAGGTGTTCAACTGGCTGGCCACGATGTGGCGCGGCGATCTGCACTTCCACGTGCCGATGCTGAATGCCGTCGCCTTCGTCGCCATGTTCGTGATCGGCGGCCTGTCGGGTGTGTTCCTCGCCTCGACGCCGGTCGACATCTTCCTGCACGACACCTATTACGTGGTCGCGCACATTCACTACGTCCTCTTCGGTGGCAGCCTGTTCGCGCTGTTTGCGGCGATCACGTACTGGTACCCGAAGATGTTTGGCCGCATGATGAGCGAGACGCTGGGCAAGATCCATTTCTGGCTGACGCTGCTGTTCTTCAACCTGGTCTTCTTTCCGATGCATCAGCTCGGCCTGGGTGGCATGATGCGGCGGATCTATGATCCGACGCAGTACCCGCATCTGGACGGGCAGCAGCCGCTGAACGAGTTCATTTCGTGGAGCGCGTTCCTGCTGGTGGGCACGCAGTTCCTGTTCGCGTTCAACTTCATCTGGAGCCTGTTCCGCGGTAAGGTGGCCGAGCGCAACCCGTGGCAGGCGAATTCTCTGGAGTGGCTGCCACCGTCGCCGCCGCCGCACGGCAACTTCGGTGACACCATGCCGCTGGTGTATCGCGGGCCGTACGAGTACAGCTCGCCGCTGTCGACCGCGGACTATCTACCGCAGTGGGAGACGCCGTCGGCACGGGAGGCCACTGCAGCAGCGCATGCGCCCCGCTGAGCCGGAGGAGACGACTTCATGAACGATGCAGCGACAATGACGGTCGATCCCCGACGGCCGATGACGGGGATCCCGGTCTACAACATGAAACTCGGGATGTGGGTGTTCCTGCTTTCCGAGATCATGTTCTTCACGTCCCTGATCGGCGCGTACATCATCCTGCGCTTTGCGCACCCGGACCACTTCGCCGAGCCGGGGCAGGTACTGAACGTGCCGCTGACGGCGTTGAACACGTTCATCCTGATCTGCAGCAGCGTGACGATGGTGAAGGCGTTCGCGGCGATCGAGAACGGCGATCAGCAGGGCCTGAAGCGGTGGCTGGTGGGCACCGCGCTGCTCGGCATGGTGTTCGTCGGGATTCAGGGCATCGAATACTACAAGCTGGCCCAAGAGGGCTTCGTGCCCATGGCCGAGGCCTACGCGGCGCATGGCCGGCAGGGCGGCGAGACCGTGCTGGGTGGTCCGCTGTACGGTTCGACGTTCTATACCATGACGGGCTTCCACGGTGCGCACGTCAGCATCGGCGTGCTCTGCCTGTGGTTCGTCGCCTGGCGCGCATTCCGTGGCAAGTACAGCGTGCAGTCGCATGGAGGCGTGGAGATCCTGGGGCTCTACTGGCACTTCGTGGACCTGGTCTGGATCATACTCTTCACGATCGTCTACCTGATCTGAGGGGAGCGGAGGCGGACATGGAGCAGACGACAGCAGCCGCGGCAGAGCCCGTCGGCGAGGCCCCGGCGACGCCCACCCACCACAAGCCCAACTACATGGGCGTCTTCGGCATCCTGTTCGTGCTCACGATCATCGAAGTCGGCGTGGCCTTCCTCGGGTTGTCAAGGCTCTTTACGATCCTCGCGCTGGTGTCGCTGGCGATCTGGAAGGCGGTGCTCGTGGCGCTCTACTACATGCATCTGCGCTATGAGCCGGGGCGACTGCGCCTGCTCGCGCTCGCGCCGCTGCCGCTCGCCATCATCCTGGTGCTCGCCGTGCTGACGGAGTTCTGAATCAGGCGAAGTGAGGCATAATGGAGCAGCACGGTTTGATGATGGGGATGTTCTGGGCCGGGGTGCTGATCTCGTCGGTTCCGATCCTGCTGAGCCTCGGTATCGGCGCCTACGTGCTGCGCCGCTACCTGCTCTCCCGCTCGGCGGCCGCCGAGGCCGCCCGGGAGGAGGAGGCGCCCCGGCTGGGGAGGAGCACATGAAGGCACCTGACAGCCACGCGGCGCAGGGTGCGCTCGCCGGGCTGGTCGCAGCCACCGCGCTCGCCGCATGGTTCCTGTTGATCGACCTGGTCGAAGGGCGGCCGTTCTACACGCCCGCGTTCCTCTATGCCGTACTCACGGACTCGACCCAGGTCGAGTTCGGCTTCCGCGGCATCGCACTCTACACGCTCGCGCACTACGCCGCGTTCGTTGTCATCGGTATCGGTATCGCGTGGTTCGCCGAACGGTTGGAGGCCGTGCCTGGCGTGCTGCTCGGGTTCATTCTCGGATTTCTGCTCTTCGACCTGATCTTCTACGGCAGCATCTGGATTACGGGCGTCGACGTGGTCAACGCGATCGGCTGGCCGCAGGTGCTTGCCGGCAACGTGATCGCGGGCATCGTGCTCATGGGCTCGCTGTCCCTCTTCGGCCCCGCGCGCGACATGAGCTGGCGCGAGGTGCTGGAGGAGCATCGCATCATCAAGGAGGGCCTGGTCGCGGGACTGGTGGGCGCGGGCGCCGTGGCTGTCTGGTTTCTGCTGCTCGACGCGGTTTCCGGTCGCGTCTTCTTCACGCCCGCTGCATTGGGATCGGTAGCCTTTCACGGTGCGCGCAACGTCGGCGACGTGGACATCTCCGCGCTGACGGTGCTCGGCTATACCGGTTTCCATCTGTTCGCGTTCATCGCGACCGGCATTATCGCAGCCGCGCTCGCCACCGAGGCAGAAGAGTCCTCGGAGGTCGTGGTGCTCGGCGCCGCGCTGCTCTTCGTCACGTTGGAGGCCTTTTTCTTCGGGCTGCTCGCGATCCTTGCGCAGTGGCTGTTCGACGTGATCGTGTGGTGGAGCATTCTGATCGCGAACCTGATCGCGGCGCTCGCCATGGGCTACTACCTGTGGAAGCGCCACCCGAAACTGAGTCGGGACTTCTCGGAACGGGATTTCGAGGATGACCTGGCCCACGAAGAAGAGGAGCCGATGGGCGTGAGTGGGGGGCGGCCGACGTGAGACTCCGTCGGCGCCGCACCGATCAGGGTCGCTGCTCGGGCAGCTTGAGGAAGCGACGCAGCCGCCGCAGATAGACCGCCAGCCCCACGGCTGCCGCGGCGAAGGCAATCGCGAGCAGCAGCGATCCGGTTGCCGCCGTCCGCTGATAGATCAGGGCCTCGCGGACCGCGTAACCGGCGCAGAACAGAATCGCGGTGCCGATCAGCAGCCGGTGGAACCAGACGAGCGACATGTGATGAGGGGGCTCGAGGCAGTCGTGGCGCCGGGGTCGCGCCGCGACCCGTTAACGGTACGATCGCTGCATGGTCCCGGCAATGTCGGTCGAGCGGCGATGCCGGGCTAACGCGGAGGACTGATGGCAAACCAGGCGTCGGCGGTACCGATGGTCCGGTGCCTTTCGTGTGGATCGGTCGATGCGCCGGTGATCGTGCGCGGCGGTCCCGGCTGGGTGGCTCTCATGCTGTGGCTGCTCACGCTCGCGTTCTGGGCGGCGAGCTGGTATGTGACCGCGCTGTCGGCCGTGTTCTGGATCGCGCTTTTGGCGGCGCTCATCTACACGCTCTGGTACTTCTACAAGAAGGAGCGGGCGTGCCGTAGCTGCGGGTCGCGCGACCTGGGCGCGTCGCAGCCCGCGTGAGGCGCGTCCCATGCTCGCTTTCGCGGTCCTCGCCGCTCTGGTCCTGCTCCGACTCGGACTCGTCGCTGTCGCCGCCTTGCTGCTGATCCATCCCGTGCGTGAGTGTCCCGCCTGCTTCGCTGGCACGATCCCGATTCTGCGTCCATGGCTGCGTCGCTCGAGCCGCTATGAGTGGCGCTGGTGCCCGGCCTGCGGCTGGCAGGGGCCGGCGCGGCGCACGGCGAACGCGAGCGCTTACAGCCGGTCGACCACCATCAGTGAGAGCAGCGCGGGCAGGTAGAGGACGGAGGCGAGGAACAGCCGACGTGCGCGTCGCTCGGTGCGCACGAGCGATACGGCCGCGCCGAGAGCCAGAAACGCCCCGCCCAGGATCAGTGCCCCGAGAAAGTACAGGCTGCCGGTCAAGCCGAGCAGCGTCGGCAGCAGGCTCGCCGGAAGCAGTGCCACGCCGTAGAGCACGATCTGGCGTCCGGTCGCTCGCCCATCCACATCCCCGCGGCTCAGCATCGCGAAGCCGGCGCGCGCGTAATCCTCGCGATAGAGCCATGCGAGTGCGAGGAAATGCGGGATCTGCCAGAGAAAGAGGATCCAGAACAGGCTCCACGCGGCAGCATCCAGAGGCCGTCCCGCGGCTGCCCAGCCGGCGACGATCGGCAAGGCGCCGGGAACGGCGCCGGCCAGTGTGCACAGCGAGGTGCGTCGCTTGAGCGGCGTGTACACCAGCACGTAGCTGCCTATGCTGGTGGCCACGATCAGCGCGGCGGTGACGTTCACCACCACCGCGAGATACAGCGTACCGCCGAGAGCGAGAGCGAGTGCGAAAAGCAACGCTCGACGGGCCGAGATGAGTCCGGCCGGAAGCGGCCGTGCACGCGTCCGCGCCATCGCCGCATCGACGTCGCGCTCGACGTACTGGTTCAGCGCATTCGCACCCGCCGCGGCCAGTGCGACGCCGAGCAGCGTATGCGCCAGCACCAGCCACTGCAGCGGACCCACGTTGGCGAGGTAGAACCCGGCCGCGGCCGTGAGCACGACGAGGCGGGTGATGCCTGGCTTCGTCAGCGCGATCAGCGTCTTCAGCGCACCCGGTTGCGGCGCGGCCGGGGCACGCACCGCCTGCGGCGGCAGCTGGACTGCGACGCCGCCGGCCAGTGCGACGTCGCCGCGAATCTCAGACGAGCTGATTGCCGGCATCGTCGTAGACCGCCAACGCGTCCACCGGACACACGTCACACGCCCGGATCAGGCGCTCCCGGTCGATCTCCGCCGCTTCGGCCCGGAACGCACAGAGGCCGCGCTCATCCAGCTCGAAGAGGTCGGGCGCCGCGGCGATGCAGTCTGCGAAACCGACGCAGCCCCACCGATCGATGCGCACGATGAGATCGCCGATCCGCCGCTCTACATACTGATCCATGGCCCGAATGTAGCCGCGGGACGAGGGTCGAACCAGTTGCGGTGATTCGCGCTGCGTAAGTGACGACGCGCGGCCGGACGGGCCGGGGCGCTGGCTACCGGCTGGCCAGCTCGGCAGCACCCATCGAGAAGGCGGGCTGAAGTGTGTAGCCGACCGGAAGGATGATCCGCTGTGCGCCCTCGGCCTGGTTGCGTGCGACGCGATACCGAACCTCGATCTCCACGGTCCCGCCTGCGCCGCCGACCGCAACCTCGACCGGCCCCGCGAGCACATCGCTGAATTGGCCGCTCCGCCCGCGCACCCACAGCGGCGCCGACGATGCGGCGCTCGCGGCTGCGTGCACCACGAGGCGGTACCCGGCGACGGGCCGCGCCCGCACGGTCGCGCTCAGCTCGATCCAGCGCTCGGTCACGCCCGCCACGACTGGCGTGGTCGCGCCGACGATCGCCGACTCCTCCGATGCGCCGACCACCGTCACCAGCACCGCCGCCGCGCCGTGCGCCGCACGGCTCTGCGCCGTCAACGGCAGCGCCGCGGCCAGAAGCGCCGACACAGCCATGGCTGGAGCGAGCAGCAGGCGTAGCGGTCTCATCGTCGGTTCGTGGCCTCTTCGGCGCGGGTGAGCATTCGGACGCTCGACTCCTGTGGCAGGCCCCGTGCCGCGGCGCCCAAGTACCGCAAAGAGCTACGACATCACGACTTAGGAGAATCCAGCCGCGCCGCCGCCGCGTCCCGACAGCAACAAAGCATTACTACATGGCCCGCCTGGGGGCACTCCGGGCCGGGCGCGTTGCGCGCCCGCGGGCCGAACACGAACGTAATGGCGCCCTCGTCGAGCTGGACGGGATGCTCGCCGTCGCGCAACGGTCGCGCTACGTGAGCCGCGCGGTTGACACCTGCGGCGCCGGCGCTCTAGGGTCCCCGCTCCCGGGCATGGTGGTGCCTGCCCGTGTCCCGAAGCCCCGCCCAGGAATCGAGGCCAGCCATGAGCGCCCACGCAACGGTAGCAGTGGTTCAGGCCGCGCCGGTACCGTTCGACCGAGCTGCCGCGGTTGCCAGGGTAGCGCAGCTCGCGGAACAGGCGGCCGCCGCCGGGGCGCAGCTCGCCCTGTTTCCGGAAGCGTACGTGCCCGCCTACCCCTGGGGTCTGATCTTCGGCACCCGCGTCGGTGGGCGTACGCGCACCGGCCGTCGCATGTTCGAGCGCTATTGGGCGAATTCGGTCGACGTGCCGGGACCCGCCTGCAACGCGCTCGGCGACGCCGCCCATGCTGCCGGTATCCACCTCGCCGTAGGGGTCGTCGAGCGCGACACCCAGTTTTCCGCGGGCACGCTCTATTGCACGCTGCTGTACTTCGGGCCGGATGGTGCGCTGCTGGGCAAGCACCGCAAGCTCAAGCCGACCGCCGCCGAGCGGCTGATCTGGGGCGAGGGCGACGGCAGCACGCTGGGCGTGATCGATACGCCGATCGGCCGCCTGGGTGGACTCATCTGCTGGGAGAACTACATGCCGCTCGCGCGCATGACGGTGTATGCGAAGGGCGTGCAGCTCTACCTGGCGCCCACCGCCGACGCCCGCGACAGCTGGCAGGCGACGCTGCGCCACATCGCGTGCGAGGGGCGCTGCTTCGTGCTCGGCTGTAACCAGTATGTGACCCGCGAGATGTACCCGGCCGATCTGCCCGGACACGAGGAGCTGAATGGCGGGCCGGCTGTCCTCTGTCGTGGCGGCAGCGCGATCGTGGGTCCGCTGGGTGAGTACCTGGCGGGGCCGCTCTGGGACGAGGAAGGCATGCTGCTGGCCGAGCTCGACCTGGACGAGCTGCCCCGCGCCAGGTTCGACTTCGACGTCGCCGGTCATTACGCCAGGCCGGATGTGTTCCGGCTCATCGTGAACGAGCGGGCGGCGGCGCCAATCGAGGCGCTGCCGCTCGACGACGCGAGCGCGGCCCAGCAACACCCGGAGCTGCGCTCATGAGCCGCCAACCCCGCAACGTGCTCGTGACGGGCGCGACCGCAGGGATCGGCGAGGCGTGCGCGCGCCGGTTCGCCGCCGAAGGGGATCGGCTCGTCTTGTGGGCGCGCCGGGCCGACCGGCTCGAGCGGCTGGCCAGGGCGCTGCCGGCAGATGAACCACGCGTCGACGTGGTCGACGTGCGTGACCGGCCGGCCGTCGAGCACGCGGCCGCCGCGCTCGAGCGGGACGGCGTGGAGGTGGACGTGCTCATCAACAACGCGGGTCTGAGCGTGGGCATGGACGCGGTCTTCGAGGGAGCGCCCGAAGACTGGGAGCGCATGATCGATACGAACGTGAAGGGACTGCTGTGGGTGACGCGCGCGCTGCTGCCCGGGATGGTCGCACGCAATCGAGGGCACATCGTCAATCTCGGCAGCACGGCAGGGCACTGGGTCTATCCGAAGGGCAACGTCTACAACGCGACGAAGTACGCCGTGCGCGCGCTCACCGAGGCGATCAACGTGGACCTCGTGGGCACGGCGATCCGCGTGACCAGCATCGATCCCGGGTTCGTCGAAACCGAGTTCTCACTCGTCCGCTTCAAGGGCGACGCCGAGCGCGCCCGCAGCGTTTACCAGGGGTTCCAGCCGCTGCGCCCCGACGACGTGGCCGACGCGGTTGCCTACGCCGTCAACGCACCGCCGCACGTGGACGTCTTCCAGATGATCCTCATGCCCACGGCGCAGCGGAACCCGTATGTCCTGCACCGCGACTAGCCAGCGCCCGGCTGGCGACAGCCGGCACGCGCGCCGGCCCACCCGGCTGCTGCTGGCCGCGCTGCTGCTCGCCGCTGTCGGCTCCCTGGCCCGCGCTCAGCCGAGCGGCGCGCAGGTCACCGAGCCCGGCGACCAATTGCGCATCTACCTGCTCACCATCGGCCCCGGGGAGCTGGTCTGGGAACGATTCGGCCATAATGCGATCCGCGTGTATGACGCGGAGGCCGGCACCGACATCGCCTACAACTACGGACTCTTCGATTTCGCTGATCCGGGCTTCTTCGGCAATTTCCTGCGCGGCCGCCTGCTCTACTGGATGCAGGGCTTCGATGCCACTGCCACGGTCGACAGCTATCGCCGCGCCGGCCGTTCCATCACGGTGCAGGAGCTGAACCTCACCGCCGCACAGCGTCTCGAGCTCCAACGATTCCTGCGCTGGAACGAGCGCCCCGAGAATCGCTACTATCGCTACGACTACTACCGCGACAACTGCTCGACTCGCGTGCGCGACGCCATCGATCGCGCGCTCGGCGGTCAGATCGAGGCCGCCACAGCCCTGCAACCGAGCGGCGGCACCTTCCGCTCGCACACCCAGCGACTCACAGCCGATGACCTGCCCGTCTACACCGGACTGCAGCTCGCAATGGGCCAACCGATCGACCGGCCCATCAGCATCTGGGAAGAGATGTTCCTGCCACTCGCCCTGCGCGATCGCATCCGCGACCTCCGGATCCAGACCGACGACGGACGGACCGCGCCGCTCGTCCGCTCCGAGCGCACCCTCTTCGAGCCGACCATCCACGCGCCGGTCGAGCAGACTCCCGATCGCACACTGGCCTACACCCTGCTCGGTACGCTGCTGGGCGGCGTCTTCCTGGCCCTTGCGTTCGGCGGCCGCCGCCGCGTCTCGCAGCGCGTTGCGCTCGCCATCCTGGGAGCCGCCTGGGGCGCGGTCACCGGCATCCTCGGAGCCATCATCGCCGTACTCTGGCTGCTCACCGATCACTGGCCCACGTACACCAATGAGAACGTGCTCCAGATGAACCCGCTCGCGCTCGCACTCGCGGTCCTGCTGCCGCTGGCCGTACGCGACAGCCAGCACGCACTGCGCAGCACTCGCACCATCGCCCTCACTGTCGCCGCGCTCTCCATCATCGGTTTCGCGCTGCAAGCATTCCCAGGCTTCGATCAATCGAATGGCGAGATCATCGGCCTCGCGCTGCCCGCACATCTCGGACTCACAGCCGCCACCATGGTCCCGCGCGCGCAGGCTCGCCGCGGCGCGTGAACGCCATCGCTAGCCCGGTCATTGGCGGCGACGCGCCCGCTGGCCGTCATCCGTCTCCCGCCCACCACGCAGCCGCATGATATCGCGAGGTTCAACCCGATTATTTTGATATCGAACGATCTGCTTCGGCGCGGTCGGAGCCGTTGCGCTCGCCTCGCGCCCGGCGTAAATGCCGGTCATGAGTCGTTCCAGACGGGAGCTCCGAGCGGTGGCGCAGCGGTCATTTACTTCGACATCGAATGGAATCACGGGCGGAAGGCGCGTGGTTATGCGGGATTGCGGGTGTGCGGAGGAGGTGGCGGCCGAAAAATTTCTCTTGACACAGGGAAAACGCTGTTTTTACGTGGACACGCATGAGAGAGCTTCGAGCGTGATCACCACGCGGTCGATTTCGCCGAAGACCATCACCTCAAGGGAGGGTGTAATGGCCAGGAAGAAGCGCGCTACGAAGAGGAAGCCTGGGAAGCGGACCGTCGCGAGGAAGGCGGCCCGGAAGTCGACGAAGCGGTCGGCGAAGAAGGGCGGCGCGAGGAAGGCTGGACGCAAGGCCGCGCGGAAGACAGCGCGGAAGTCGACGCGGAAGTCGACGAAGCGTTCGGCATCGCGGAAGGGCGCGAAGCGTTCGGCGAAGCGGGGCGCGAAGCGTTCGACGGCGAGAAAGACCGCGAAGCGGCGTACGGCGAAGAAGGGCCGGAAGTCCGCGAAGAAGCGTCGGAAGGCTCGAAAGTCGCGCTCGGCGGAAGCCAAGCCCGCGCGACGTAAGCCGGCTGCGAGGAAGACCGCGGCGACGAAGCCGGCGAAGAGGAGTGCCGCGAAGTCCGTCACTCGTGCAGGGCGCAGCACGGCCGGTGCGCGGGCGGGAGCGGCGAAGCCGAGCAGGCGACGTACGGCGAAGCCGCTGATCCAGGTGGAGGTGTTCCCGGGCGGACTGTGTGTCCCCGATCCGATCTACCCGCAGCGGAACCAGGAGGTGGAGTGGTTCACGGCGCGGGACAACTTCATGATCGAGTTCATGAACGGAACGCCGTTCGACGCTGATCGGTTCAATTCCGGGCAGGAGCGTTCGGTCAGAATGAAGGTGCGGTCGGGTGCGAAGTTGAAGCCGTACCGTTACAAATACACCTGTCACACGCCCATGGGGAGCAACGATCCGGAGCTCGTTGTGGTGTCGTAGGAGAGGTGGGCCCGGGGGACCGGGAGCAGTCTGGCCGGCACGGCGTCGCGAGAGCGCGCGGTGCCGGCTCTGCTTTAGGGGTCCAGGCGCGTGGGTGAGGGTGAGGCTGCTGCGTTAGGCGATAGGGGTCCAAGCGGGTGGGTGGGGTGAGGCTACTGCGTTAGGTGGTAGGGGGGCGGGCGTACTCAGCCGAGGGCGTCGAGACAGTCGCGCAGGCTCATGGCGATGCAGGTGAAGGATGGTGTATCGCGCAACGTGTAGGCGCTGGCCTCGGAGAGGCGGAGCGCCATGAGCAGGTCGAGGAAGCGGGAGATATAATCGGTCTCGAACGCGACGACGAACTCCTGGTCGTCGAGGCCGTACGAGTAGGTGGTGTTGAGCTTGACGTCGGGCCATTCGTGACCGATGCGAATGTGCTCGTCCATCATCTTCTGGCGGGCGGCGTGGGGCAGGGTATACCACTCGCGGGTCTTCACGAACGGATAGACGAACAGGAATTTCGAGCCCTGCGGGTTGATGGCGATGCGGGCCTGGTCGAGCTTCTCCGATCCGCCATAGCGGTCGAGGTATTCCTGCTCGTAGCGGTTCAGGTAGATGGAGCGCCGCGTGAGGGCGAAGTAGGAGTGGGCGAGGCGCAGGTAGGGACCCAGAGCGGTGCGGTGCAGCGCGGCGGCGAATGTGTGCAGGCGGTCGATATCGCGGGCGGCCTGCCAGAGCATGAAATCGCAGTCGGCGCGCGTAGCGACGGTGCTGTAGGCATAGAGCATCATGGAGCGGCCGAAGTCGGCGACCACGGCCTCGACCTCGGCCTTGTGCGCGTCGCGCTGGTCGGCCGGCAGGGCGCGCCAGGCGGGATCGAGGCGAAAGAACGCGAAGCGAACGCATTCGCGCTCGCGGCCTTTCTGCTGCTCGTGACGGATCCGCTCCCAGGCATCCTCCTCGAGGGCAGGGCGGGGCGGCAGGTCGGGACGTACGCCGCGCGCGACGTTCTGCTCGGATCCGGCGGGACTCATGGGCGGAAGTTTGGGCGGAGCGCGACGCGGTCGCAAGCCGTGGCTGCTGCAGCTGCTGCCGCGCGTCGGCGGGTATGACCTTGAACGGTCGGCGGGCGAGCGTTTACCGTGGCGGAGTCGAGAGTGCCGGTAACGAGCGAGGTGGACTGATGCGCCGCGCTGTCATGGGCGCGGCCGGCGAGCGGCGGGGCAGGCGCGCCCTGGCGGTCGCGGTGATCATCCTGGCGGTGGACCTGCTCAGCAAGCGCTGGGCGCTGCTCGCGCTGGCGTACGGCGAGACGGAGCGGCTGCTGGGCCTGGTGCCGCTGACGCTGGCCTTCAATACCGGGCTGGCGTTCGGCTTCGAGATCCAGGGCGTGAATCGGGGTGTGCTGCTACTCATGACGACCCTGATTCTCGCGCTGTTGATCGCACTGCTGCGCGCACAGCGGCCCGGCGATCCGTACCGCTGGATCGGCGTGGGGCTGGTCTGCGGCGGCGCGACGGGCAACCTCTACGATCGGCTGCGCTGGACGGGTGGTGTGGTGGATTTCTTCGGGCCGGTCGATCTGGGGTTCATGCTGTGGCCGATCTTCAACGTGGCGGATATGTCGATCACGACGGGCGCGCTGTTTCTGGCAGCGTCGATCGGCTGGGAGGAACGGCGCGGCGGCGCCGTCGCCGTTGGGCCAGAGGCGGCCGTGACTCGGGTGGACGCTGAGCAAACGCCGTGAGTCGGCAGCGTGTCACCAGCTGACGTTCCCCTCCTGGGATGTGTCGATCGATTCCGTCTCCCCCGTGCGGAAGCAGAAGGCCTCCATGTTCGAGCTGAGGAAGTCGCGCGCCTGCTTGTCGCGGACATCCAGACCGTAGTGGTTGATCAGCGCCGTCTGATAGCGCAGCCACTCGCTCCAGCAATCGCGGCAGACGGATGCGTGGATGCGCTCGCCGAGCTCGTTTCTGAGCGGAGCCCGCTCGATCGGCTGGCCGGTCTTGCCACAGCGGACGCACTGAATCTCCGACATCGCCACACCCCCACACTCGTTGATCGGCGCGCAGCACTCGGGCAACGGCGGCCACGCTCGCCGCATCCCAAGCTACACCCGGGGCGGGCAGTGTCTAGCCCTGATCGTGCGGCGCTCGATCGGGTGCCGCGTCGCGCATCGAGGACGCGATCGCCGATGCGTGCACCGGTCGCTCTCGCTCACCTGGCCCGGGTGGCGCTGCTCTCTGCCGGTCTGTCAGCGCCGCCGCTGCTCGCCCAGGCCACGGATGCGTTGGTGCTCGGCGGCGGCGGCGCGCGCGGTCTGGCGCATGTCGGCGTGCTGCAGGCGCTCGAGCAGGCCGGTATCGACAGCGATCTCGTGGTCGGCACCAGCATGGGCGCGATCATCGGCGCGCTGTACGCCAGCGGTCTTGGCGCTGATTCCGTACGGCAGATCATCGCGGCCCAGGACTGGAACTCGCTGTTCCGGCCGTTCCCCCTCATCGTCGGGCCCGATCGGCGCGTACTACAGCCGACGCTGCAGGTGCCACTCGATGTCGGTACGGTCGTGCTGGCCAGTGAGCTGGTTCCGGACGTGTGGATCAATCGTACGCTGACGCACCAGCTCTTCGAGGCCGATGCGCGCGCGCGCGGCGACTTCGATCGTCTGCCGCGGCGGTACCGGGCGGTCGCGGCGGATCTGGGGAGCGGCGAGGCCGTGGTCCTCGCCGGGGGCAGTCTGGCCCGCGCGGTGCGCGCGAGCATGGCGGTGCCGGGTGTGTTCGCGCCGGTCTACGTGGACGGCCGGCTGCTGGTCGACGGCGGCGTGGCGAGCTACCTGCCGGTCGGCATCGCCCGCGACCTCGGCGCGCAGCACGTGATCGCGTCCGATGTCCTGCGGCCCGCTCCGGCGGCAGTCGACCAGGGCGCGTTCGAGCTCGGCCTGCGCGGGCTGCGCTTGATCCTCAAGAACACGCTCACACCGGCGGACTCCGCCGATGTGCTGATCCTGCCGGCTCTGCGGGCGGGCGCGTCCGAGCTCGACTTCCCGGCTCGACCGGAAGCGCTGTTCCGCGCCGGCTACACAGCCGCGACCGCTGCGCTCGCGCCCGACACCAGCCCGCGCCCGGGCGTGCCGGCTCGCGGAGCTCGACCGGCGCCCGCGCTGCCGGCACGCATCGACGGCGTGGTCATCGAATCCAGTGATGCGGCCGTCGGCCGACTCGCCGCGACCGCGCTGCAAGGGCTGGCCGGGGCACGGTTCGATGCCGCCGCCGTGCTGCGCCACCTCGACCGCCTGTACGCGACCGGGCTGATCAACGCCGCCTGGCCGACGGTCCGCGACTCCGCTGGCCAGACGCTGTTGGACGTAGCCCTCGATGTGCGCCGCCAAGTCTCGATGGTAGGCGGCGCCGGGTACGACAACGATGTCGGCGTGCAGGTGTGGGTGACTGGCGCGGCTCGCGTGGGCGCGTCGCCATGGACGCTCCGCGCAACCGCCTCCGACGATGGGCTCGACCGTTGGGCGGAGCTGTCGCTCGGGAGCTTCGTGCCGCGGGCGACGCCGTTGGCGTGGAGCGCGGCGGCCCACGTCCGGCAGGCGGCCGTCCGCGATTTCGGTCCGGACGGCATCACGGAGCACAGAATCCGGCGCAGCGGCGGCCAGGTCGGAGCCGAGACAATGTGGCTGCACCGGGGTCTGGCCGCCGCGCTCACCCTGATTGCCGAGGAGATCGACGACCTCGACGGCGGCGGCAGCGCGGTCGGACCCGCGTTGCGCGTCGGTACGCTCACTCCCTGGATCATCGTCGGCACGCCAATGCTCCTCGAGGCCGAGCAACGCTGGGGCAGCGCGAGCTACGGCCGCGCTCACGCACGCGCAGCAGTCACGCGCAGGCTGCGCGCATGGCAGATCGCTGCTGTGGGCGATGTCGCCGCGGCCACGGCGGACGCGCCCGCCGACGTCCTGCCGGCACTCGGCCGCGCGGACGGCGTGCCC
>JBOHRE010000024.1:0-40788 GCA_050732635.1 Longimicrobiales bacterium
CGTTCGAGCTGGCGGCGCAGCTCCGGCGCGAGCACGCGGGGCAGCATGGTGATGCGGTCGTGCCCACCCTTGCCGCTGCGGATCACGAGCTCGCCGCGCTCGAGTGACACATCCTTGATGCGAATGCGCAAGCCCTCGAGCAGCCGCAGCCCCGCGCCGTAGAGCAGCCCCGCGACCAGCCGCTGCGGTGCACGCATTTCGCCCAGCAGCGCGGCCACCTCGGCGCGTGCCAGGACAACGGGCAGCCGGCGCGGCCGACCCGGCCTGAGCACACCCTGCGGCGCCTGCACCGTTAGGCCCAGCACCTCCCGGTACAGGAAGAGCAGCGCGCTGGCAGCCTGGCGCTGCGTCGACGCGCTGGCGGCGCGCTCGTTGGCCAGGTGCGCCAGGAATGCAGTGACGGCGCCGTCGTGCAGCTCGCGCGGGTGGCGCTTGCCGTGGAAGAGCACGTAGCGCCGCGCCCAGCCGGCGTAGGCCTCGGCCGTGCGGCCGCTCAGCTGACGCGCGCGACACGCGCGGCGCAGCTCGTCCAGCAGCTTCGGCCTGGCCGGGCCCGGTGTCCGATCGGGAAGACCTTGCGTCATGATGCGCCGGCGTGCCCTCGGGGTTCGCACGGGCATGGTGGGCACCGGCGCGGGGCGAAGCCATGGCCGGATGCGTCACACTCGCGCCCGACGTTCCGCCAACGCCTCCGTCAGGCGGATCGAATTGCGATCCAGGCCGAAACTCGACCACCCCTGGCGGCGGCTTCCGGCATGGCGGTCGATGCGGCCACGTCACGCGGCGACGACGACGGTGCGCGCGGGGACGACCAGCTTCGCCATGGCCGGGCTGCACGATGCGGTAGAGGGGCGTGACGGTGGGCTCGCGGCGGCGGTAGACGGCGGCGAGGCGCCGCCACTACTTGTGCCTGAGCGCGGCGAGACGACGGGAAGGCCACATCGCGGTTTCGCTTGCGCGCGGTATGGCCAACCGTCATCAGTCGCTCGGCGAATCGTTGCCGCGCTCGGACTGGCTGCCAAACGAACGCTTTCGCCACAGGACAAACGCGCGCAGCTCGCTTTCGGCGTGATTGGATCCGCCTGACCGTCCGCAGGGTTGCGTGCTGCGGCGAGGCCAGCCGGTGAGCTCGGCGGGAACACAATGGAATGTTGCGTCGGTGCTGCGGCGAAGCCAGCCGGTCATCGGCGGGAGGGCTGGAGGCGGTCGAGGTCCTCGCGGAAGCGTGCGATGAGCGGCGGCAGGCTCAGACCTTACTCCCGCGCAACGCATCCGCCGACCATGCTCCAGCTCCGAATGCCGCCAGCGCCAGGCACCCGCCGAGAATCATCAGGTTGGCGTCCCACCCGGGCAACTGCGGTGCCGTGAAGAAAGGGGTCGCCAACAGGAAGTGCGCAACTGGCATGGAACCGATCATGACGATAGCCAGGCATGCGGCGGCCGCGCGCGTGAGAAATCCAGCAAGGAGGGCGGCGGCGCCGATGGGCTCGGCGATGGAGAGGAAGAGCATCATGTAATGGAGCCACACCGGGAAGCCTTCCATCGGTTCGATCGACCATAAGAACCACTTCGCGATACCGGCGTGCAAGAAGATGGTCGCGACAATGATGCGCAGTATGAGCAGGGCTGCGTTCTGAGAAGTGCTGTACGGGTGCATGGGGGCGGTGGCAAGTGTGAGGTATGAAATCTGGACCGGTCAGTTATTCTGCGAACTGGTGTCCAGGAACTCGTTTACCATCGGGATGATGACATCAGCTTGTTCCATCAGCGTCACGTGTGTCGTGTTCGGTAAAATGGCCAACCTGGATTCCGAACGCGGCCGCATGTCGCCAAAAATCTCAGCGCCCTTGAGGCGGAACATTTCAGCGATGTGGTCCAGGCGGACGCCATCGGCATCGCCGTGTATGAAGAAGAAGGGCGCCGTCGTGGCTTCGAGTTCATCGGCTCCGAAATCGTATGGCTTCAAATCCATTGCGATGACGCGCTCGACGAAGGTCGGGAACTCGTCGGGCGTCGGACTGAGCCTCCTGTATTCGGTCTCGAGGGGCGAGCCCTTGAACGCCTCGGCGGTCATCTGCGGAAACGCGTCGAATGCTTCCTGGACCCACCCGTCGTGGCGGAAAACGGCAGAGACACTGACGACTTTGCGCACTTTCCCGCTGTGGCGGATGGCGACCTGCATCGCGACGCCGCCGCCCATGCTGTAACCGAGCAGATCAGCCCGCGGGACCTCGAGGAAATCAAGCAGCGCGGCAACGTCATCGGCGAGGTTCTCATAACTGAAATCGCGATCGATGTCGGCCGTTCGTCCGTGGCCCTGCATCTCGACGGCGATGACTTTGCGGGTCTTCGACAATTCCGCGATCCACCCAGTCCAGTTGTTCGAAATCGTCATGAACGACCCGTGAAGCAACACCAGCGGTTCGCCGCTTCCGTTGCCGTGGATTTCATAATACATGCTGAGGCCGTTGACCGGCGCGTAACCGGTTGTTGGCTCCTGCGCCTGCGCCGACGCGGCGGTCGATAACAGGACGGTCGAGATGAAAACAGCTGCTTTCATCCCGGGTGTACGCGCACGCGCGGCGGACCCGCTGTCATCCGGCGGCGGGGAAACCAGCAACCGTCCATGCGCCGCGAAGGGCGCGGCGAGCAGTGCCTGCACGATCCGGAGCGTGATGTTCATGGGGCGTCCTCTCTATCTCAGTTGGTGATCGGTCTCACCCTCTACGTCGAACGGAGGACGGCGGAATCGACAAGGGTTTGCTTGGCGGGATCCTGGACCGCGCCGGCTTCCGCCCGCCAGTAGACGGCGGGCGCCTCGCCCTCGCCCACCTCGAAGCCGCCGGGGGCCGGGCTCCGGCGCGGGGTGTGCACTCGTCCGGCTCCCATGGCCTACAGACCCTCTCCAGGGCGGTTCGTCTCGCAATTCTTGCGGATATTTTCCCGACCCAGAGCGCACGATGAGGTAGTCCCGGGACCGATCCGTGGTGAGCCGCTCGGTGCCGAAAGACTGGCTGAGCGCGCACGCTCCCTCGCCGAGGGTCAGCGCATCGCTGACGCTGTCCACGGTGGACGCAGCGCGCCGCTGCTGGTCCGGCTGCGGGAAACGCGTGCCATCCTCGAGGCCGGTCACGAGCGGCTCGCCACGGCAACCAGCGCAGCGCGGGATGTCGGGCCTGCCGGCGAGTGGCTGCTCGACAACTACCACGTCGTGCAGGAGCACATCCGGGAGGTGCGCGAAAGTCTGCCGCGCAGCTTCTACCGCGAGCTACCCGAGCTCGTGAGTGGACAGCTCGCCGGGTATCCGCGCGTGTACGAGATCGCGATCACGCTGATCTCCCACACCGAAGGTCGCATCAGCGTCGACAACGTCGACCTGTTCGTCGCCGCCTTCCAGCAGCGTGCGCCGCTATCGCTCGGCGAGCTCTGGGCGCTGCCGGCGATGCTGCGACTCGGTCTCATCGAGAACATACGGCGCATGACGCTGCGGACACTACAGCGGCTCGATCAGACTGAGATCGCGGAGTGGTGGGCTGCCCGTCTGATCGACGCGCACGCACTTGGCGACGACGCGCTGGGAGCCGCCTTGAGCGAGTTCCTGATGAGACATCCGCCGCTGACGCCGAACTTCGTCTCCCAGTTCCTTCACCGGATCCGGGTCGAGGACGCCGCCTTCACTCCGCTGGCCTGGCTGGAGCCGTGGCTGGCCGAGGAGGGAACGAGTCCCGACGAAGCACGTGCGCGCTCGACCGAGCACCTCGCCCTCACGCACGTCGCAATGGCGAACAGCATCACCAGCCTGCGGGCGATCGCCCAGATGGACTGGCGGTCGTTCGTCGAGCGGGAGAGCCGGATGGAAGCGGCGCTGCGGGACGATCCATCCGGGTTCTACCCGCGAATGACGTTCGCCACACGCGACCAGTACCGTCACGCGGTGGAGCGCGTCGCCAAAAGAGCGCGCCAGCGCGAAGAGGATGTGGCGCGACGGGCGATCGAGCTGGCGCGGGCGGCTGACGGTCAGCTGCCAGCCGACGCACGCCAGGCTCACGTCGGCTATTACCTGGTCGACGACGGCCGTTCGCAACTCGAGCGCGAGACGCGGTATCGCCCGGGCCTGGCCGAACGATTTCACCGTTCGGTGCTGCGCCACCCGAACGTGGTCTTCGTGGGCGGCATCCTGGCCGCCTCGGTGATCGCGCTCGCGGCGCTCTTCTGGTTGGGCGGGCCGGCGGCACGCGCGGCGTGGCTGTCGGCGGGGCTGCTGGCCCTGATCCCCGCCTGGGACATCGGCGTGCGCTTCGTGAGCCAGTTGGTCACCGCACTACTGCCGCCGCGCACGCTCCCCAAGCTAGAGTTCCGTGAGCACGGTATCCCGGAATCCTGCCGGACGGTCGTGGTGGTGCCGACGCTCTTCGACAGCGTCGCTGCCGTGCGCGAGGCTCTGGAGCACCTCGAGGTGCAGTTCCTGGCCAATCGCGGGCCGCATCTGCACTTCGCCATTCTCAGCGACTTCACCGACTCGCCCGCGGAGTCGCGCGACGACGACGAAGCGATCATCGCTGCTGCCATCGAGGGCACGCGCGCGCTCAATGCCCGGTACGCCGCTGGCGCCGTTGGTCCGTTCCATCTCTTCCACCGTCCTCGACGATGGAATCCGGCCCAGGGCCTATGGATGGGATGGGAGCGCAAACGCGGCAAGCTCGCCCAGTTCAATCGCTTCGTGCGGGGGACCGACGACGGGGCGTTCTCCACGATCGTCGGCGACGTCGATGCGATCCGGCGCGTGCGCTACGTGATCACGCTCGACGCCGACACGGTGCTGCCGCCAGATGCCGCTGCGCTGCTCGTGGGGACGATCGCCCACCCACTCAATCATGCAGTGTACGACGCCTCGCGCGGCTACGTGGTACGCGGCTACGGGATCATTCAGCCGCGCGTCAGTGTCGCGCTGCCGAGCGCGTTCCGCTCGCGCTTCGCGGTCATTCACTCGGGCCACCCGGGCGTGGATCCCTATACGACCGCGGTGTCCGACGTCTATCAGGATCTGTTCGGCGAAGGGAGCTTCACCGGCAAGGGGATCTACGACGTCGACGCCTTCGGGCGCGCAACGCGCGGACGTTTCCCCACGGACACGCTGCTCTCACACGATCTGATCGAGGGGAACTACGCGCGCGCCGGCCTGGCCACGGACATTGAGGTCTACGACGATTATCCCACGCGTTACCTCACGTACACCCGGCGCCTGCACCGCTGGATACGGGGCGACTGGCAGCTCCTGGACTGGTTGACGCCGCACGTGCCGGGCCCGGATGGGCCCGAGCCGAACCGTCTGTCGATCCTGTCTCGCTGGAAGATTCTCGACAATCTGCGCCGCAGCGTCGTCGAGATCGCGCAACTGCTCTTCCTCGTGGCCGGTTGGACCGTATTCCCCGGCTCGCCACTGCGCTGGACGGCGCTGGGACTGGCGGCGATCGCAGCGCCGTGGATCATCGCGCTATTGCTCACCGTGCTTCGGCCACCGCTCGACAAGTCGTGGCGCGCCTATTACGCGGCGATCCTGCGTGACGCAGCGACCAGCGCACAGCAGGTCATGCTCGCGATTGCATTCCTGCCTCATCTGGCGTGGGTTTCAGCAGACGCGATCGTGCGTACCCTCTGGCGACTGTTCGTCTCCCGACGCAACCTGCTCGAGTGGCAGACGGCGTCGCACACGGAGCGCATGGTCTCGGGGAGCGCGCGCGCCATCTGGCGTGGCATGTGGCCGGCTGAGGCGATCGCAGGCGCGGTGCTGATCGTGGTCGTCTCACGCGCCATCCTGCTCGCGCGCGCTGACGCCGCGTCAGATCCCTCGTGGTCCGCGTGGGAGCTCTGGGCGGTTCTCCCGCTCATCGCGCTCTGGCTAGCCTCGCCAGCGGTCGCATTCATTGTCTCGACCTCGCCCGGCCGTCCGGAGCGTCGGCTGCCACCCGCACGGCGCGCCGAAGCACTTCGCTACGCCCTGTTGCACTGGCGGTTCTTCGAGCGTTTCGCGACTGCTCGGACGAACTGGCTCGCGCCCGACAACTTCCAGGAGGAGCCGACGCCGGTCGTGGCGATGCGCACGTCGCCGACGAACATCGGGCTCCAGCTCCTGGCGACGGTGAGTGCGTACGACCTCGGCTTCATCACGGCAGACGACGTGGCGGAGCGACTGGAGCTCGCCTTCCGTTCACTCGAACGAATGCGCCGATTCCGCGGGCACTTCTTCAACTGGTACGGCCTCGGCGATCTGCGGGTACTGGAGCCGGCGTACATCTCGACGGTGGACAGTGGCAATCTCGCCGGGCACCTGATCGCCGTGCAGCAAGCCTGTCTGGGCATGCTCGATGAGCCGATTTTCGGTCCGCGCGCATGGCAGGCGATCGATACGGCGCTCGGTCTGGCATACGAACGGCTGCGCGGGCCTGGGGAAGCGGAGCTGGACATGCCCGAGCGCGCTGAGGAAGAAGTCCGGACCGCTCGTATGACCGCGGCAAGGGAGCTGCACGGCGCGCGCGCCGTCCTGCCGCAGGCACGGGATGCGCACACGACCGACTCGCCGCGCGAGATACTCGAGATGGTGACTCGGGCGCTGGAACGCGCACGGGACGCACTGGCGAGTGCAGCGGATTCGCACGACCCCTCTCTGACAACCGCCGAGGCGCTGGAATGGATCGCGTGGAGCCTCCGCCTGGTCCACGAGCGACGTGCTGCCGTCGACGGCCTCGAGCCCGAGCTCGTCGCCGGTCGCCTCGAAGCGACCGTTGCCGCGTATCCCACGCTGGGGGACCTGGCGAAGCGATCGCCCGGCCAGGGCACATCGCCCGCGTCCAACCTCGCGGCGCGGCTGGAAGCGCTGGCCGCGCGCGCGAGTCGCTACGCGGCGGAAATGGATTTCCGCTTCCTCTTCGACGCGGAACGAAAGCTATTCGCCATCGGATTCCGCTACGACACGCACGCACTCGACACCTCGCACTACGACCTGCTCGCGTCGGAGGCCCGCCTCGCCAGCTTCCTCGCGATCGCAAGACGCGACGCGCCCCCGGAGCACTGGTTCCGCCTGGGCCGCGCTCTGAGGCGAGCAGAGGGCGAAACCACGCTGGTGTCGTGGAGTGGCAGCATGTTCGAGTACCTCATGCCACTGCTCGTCATGCAGTCGCTGCCGGCGACGGTGCTGGACCAGTCGTATCAGGGCGCGCTTCGGCGCCATATCTCGTACGGCGCGGAGCGTGGTGTGCCGTGGGGCATCAGCGAGAGCGCGTACAATCTCCGCGACCGCCACTTCACCTACCAGTACCGCGCCTTCGGCGTACCGGACCTCGCTCTGAAGCGCGGGCTGTCACAGGACCTCGTGATCGCGCCATATGCATCGGCGCTCGCAGCGATGATGTATCCTCAACGCGCTCTGGCCAACCTCGCCGCGTTGGAGCGGCTCGGCGCGCTTGGTCCCTGGGGGTTCCGCGACGCGCTCGATTACACACGTCCCGCGCCCGACCGCAAGTACGCGATCGTGCGGACGTACATGGCGCACCACATCGGCATGAGTCTGGTCGCACTGACCAACGCGCTCAGCGACCAGGTGTGGCAGCGTCGATTTCACTCGGACCCTCTCGTACGCTCGGTGGAGCTCCTGCTGCACGAGCGGATTCCGCGGCGACTGGAGCTGCAGCATGCCGCACCCGTGAGCGCCGACGATGCGCTACCCGAACCGGAGATGGAGCGGCCGGCCGTGCGTGAGGTGGAGGCTGCCGACACGCCGTACCCCGTCATCGCACTGCTCGGGCACCTTCCGTACACGATGATGGTGAGCCACTGCGGGTCGGGATACAGCCGGTTCGAGGGCCTGGCGGTGACGCGCTGGCGCGCGGATGGAACGCGCGACGATACCGGCCAGTTCTGCTACGTGCGCGATCTCGCGCGCGGCCGCGTGTGGTCCGCCGGGCATCATCCGGTACGCGCCCAGGCCGACCTGTATCACGCCCAGCTCGCGACCGACCGCGCGACCTTCATTCGCGTCGATGGCGAGATCGAGACACGCACGGAGATCGTATCGGTACCGGCGGACGCAGCGGAAGTCCGGCGCATCACTCTCACCAACAACGGCAGCGAGGTGCGCGAGCTCGAGCTCACGAGCTATGCGGAAGTCGTGCTCGCGCCACCGCACGCGGAGCGCGCGCATCCGGCGTTCGCCAACCTGTTCGTCGAGACGGAGTGGCACGCGTGGTGTACCGCCGTGACGGCGACGCGCCGACCGCGCTCGGTCACCGAGCGCCGACTGTGGCTCGTGCATGTGGTCGACAGCGGCCGCGATCGTGTCGGGCCGGTGACCTGCGAGACGGACCGCGCGCGCTTTCTCGGCCGAGGGCGTACGACTGCCAGGCCGACTGCGATGGACAGGGAGGGTCGGCTCTCGGGTACGACGGGTGCGGTACTCGATCCGGTCGTCGCCCTGCGCACGCGCGTGCGCGTCGAGCCTGGACAGTCGGCGTCCGTGTCGTTCGCTACGCTCGTCGCCACGTCGCGCGAACGAGCCTTCGAGCTCGCCGATCGCTACCACGATCCGCATGCCGCGCAGCGTGCTCTCGACCTCGCCTGGACCGCCGCTCAGATCGAGCTGCGCGAGCTCGGCGTGAGCCCCGCCGATGCCGCCGTCTACCAGGAGCTCGCTGGCCATCTCTTCTACTCTCACCCGGCGCTGCGCGCGCCGCAGGACGAGCTGGTCCGCAACGAAGGGTCTCAGCCGCTGCTCTGGGCAATGAGGCTCTCGGGCGACTGGCCCATTCTCCTCGCCTCCATCGACTCGCCGGAGGGCCTGCCGACGCTACGGCAGGTCCTCATCGCGCACCAGTACTGGCGCCGGCGCGGCATGACGGTGGACCTGGTCGTGCTGAACTCGTACCCGAGCACGTACCTCGGCGACCTCCACGACAAGATCATGACGGCGGTGCTGGCCTCCGTTGACGCCAGCACCCTCGACCGCCCCGGTGGCGTGTTCATCCGCAGGCGCGACCAGCTCGACCCGAAGGGGTTGCTCATGCTCCGCGCCACGGCGCGGGTGCACATCGACTGCGATGGTGCGCATCTCGGCCGCAGCCTCGCGGCTGCCGACACAGAGGAGAATGCCGGGGCCGGTGCCGCGGACGAATGGGAGGCGCCGGTCGAGTCGCCGTACCGCTCAGCGTCGCGGGTCACGCCGACGACGACGCGCGTCGTGCGGCGGCTGCGCGCGCTCGCCAGCGTCGTGCAGCGGGTCACTGGCGCCGATGACGATCCGGGCGGTGGGCCGCCGGAACACGAGGTGGAACGAGCGGGCCGGCCCGGCGCGAAGGCCGCGCGTAAGCGCGCACTCGAACGTGCCGACGAACGTGATGGCAAGCGGCGGCATTCACCGCGCCTGCTGGAGAACGGCCTCGGTGGGCTCCGGCCCGATCTGGATTACGAGATTCGCCTGCGTCCGGGCGAGGCGACGCCGGCGCCATGGTCGAATGTCGTTGCCAATCCGCATGGCGGGTTTCTGGTGACCGAGCGCGGCGCGGCGTGTACCTGGGCGATCAACAGTCAGTTCTTTCGGCTCACGCCCTGGCACAACGATCCGGTCAGCGATCCCGCGAGCGAGGTCGTGTACCTGCGCGAGGAGGATTCCGGTGAGATCTGGAGTGCGACTCCCGCTCCGTGTACGCGCGAAGCTGGGTCCGACGACGGTTCGACGTACGTGATCCGCCACGGCGCCGGCGTCACGTCATTCGAGTACGTGCATGCGGAGATCGAGACGTACCTCGAGATAGGCATGGCCGACGACGCGGCGGTGAAGCTCTCGGTCCTGCGCGTCAGCAACCGCAGCGCACGGCCGCGACGCATCTCGGTGACCGGATACGCAGAGTGGACCCTCGGCGCGTTGCGTGAGCACACCCAGCATCAGGTGCGGACGACCTTCGATCCTAACCTGGAGGCGATCTTCGCTCGCAATACGTTCGATCCGGAGTTCGCCGGTTGGGTCGCGTTCTGCGCCATGAGCGAGCGGATCGCCACCTACACCGCGGACCGGCAGGAATTCCTCGGGCGCAACGGTAGCGCGGACGATCCGGCAGGGATGCACAGCGCCGCCCTCGCCGGCACGACCGGCGCGGCGATCGATCCCTGTGCTGCGCTGCGCTGCGTGCTCGAGCTCGCGCCAGGCGAGACGCGTGAGCTCGTGGTCGTGCTCGGCGCGGCACCTGCCGAGGAGGAGGCGCGCCGCGCCGTGGCCGAATATCGTGACGTCGTGGGCGCGACGGCGTCGCTGAGGCGCGCCGTGAATGCGTGGGCGGAGCGCCTGACGGTCATTCAGGTGGGCTCGCCGGAGCCTTCGTTCGATGCAATGCTCAACCGGTGGGCGCTCTACCAGGCACTGGCATGCCGGATGTGGGGGCGCACGGCGTTCTATCAGAGCAGCGGAGCGTACGGCTTCCGCGACCAGCTTCAGGACGTGATGGCGTTCGTGTACGCCGAGCCGGACGTTGCGCGCGAGCACATCCTGCTCGCGACGTCGCGCCAATTCGTCGAGGGAGACGTGCAGCACTGGTGGCACCCGCCGAGCGGACGTGGCGTGCGCACCCGCTTCTCCGATGACCTCGCGTGGCTGCCCTACGTCGTCGACCACTACGTACGCGTGACCGGCGACAGCGGTGTGCTCGACGAGGAGGTGCCGTTCCTCACGATGCGGGCGCTCCAGTCGCACGAGCACGAGGCCTACGATCTGCCCGTCGTCGCGGATGAACGCGCGAGCGTCTACGAGCACTGTCTTCGCGCGCTGCGGAAGGCGTGCACGGCTGGCGCCCGTGGACTTCCACTCATCGGCAGCGGCGATTGGAACGACGGGATGAATCGCGTCGGCGTCGAGGGGCGTGGCGAGAGTGTCTGGCTCGCCTGGTTCCTGGTGACGACGCTGCGGTCCTTTGCCGAGCAGGCCGACGCCCGCGGCGATGGGCAGGCCGCAAGCGAGCTGCGTCGCCAGGCAGACGCGTACGTCGAGGCAGTCGAGTCGAACGCGTGGGACGGAGCCTGGTATCGGCGCGCCTACTTCGATGATGGCACGCCGGTCGGCTCAGCGCAGAGCGACGAATGCCAGATCGACTCGATTGCGCAGAGCTGGAGCGTCATCTCCGGCGCTGGCGATCCCGCACGTCAGAAGCAGGCCATGCGCTCGCTCGAGGAGCATCTGGTTCGCGATGACGCGCGGCTCATCATGCTCCTCACACCACCCTTCGACAAGACGCCGAATGATCCGGGTTACATCAAAGGATATCTGCCGGGAGTGAGAGAGAACGGAGCACAGTACACTCACGCCGCGCTGTGGGCAGCGCTCGCGACGGCGATGCGCGGTGACGCCGAGCGCGCGTTCGAGCTGTATCAGTTCGTCAACCCGCTGACGCACGCCCGCACCCCGGAAGAGGCGGAGACGTACAGGGTCGAGCCCTACGTCGTCGCGGCCGACGTGTACACCGCGGAGGGGCACGTCGGCCGCGGCGGCTGGACGTGGTACACGGGCTCGGCGAGCTGGTTGTACCGGATCGGCCTCGAGGCGATCCTCGGCTTCACCAAGCGCGGCGACACGCTCACCATGTCTCCGTGTGTGCCACGCGACTGGCCCGAGTTCACGATCGAGTACCGCTTCGGGGAAAGCCGCTACCACATCACGGTCACGCAACCGGGTCGTGCGCATCTGGGCGTTGCCGAGGTGAGTGTCGACGGACGCGTACTCGACTCACCGGTCATCCGTCTGGTCGACGATGGAGGGCGGCACGAGGTCGTGGTGCGGGCCGGCACCGGCACGGCGGCGCTCACGGGGCGCCCTTCGCACGAGGGCGAGTCGGTCGATGACACGAGCTGAGGAGCGCCATGGATCCGTTCACGATGGCTGAGCTGCTCCTCGGCCACCCGGCCCTGACGTCGGACCAGCTCGCGCGCTCGCGTGGTCATGGCCTTTGCTCCTCTTCCTGCGATGGGGCGCGGACGGTCGAGCCGACCAGCCGCCGCGCCGCTGCCGCGATGTGCTCGGCATCGATGCCGGCCTCGGTCAACTGTTCGGCCGGCGTCGCCGAGCCGGGCATGGCGCACACCGCCAGCTTCACGATGCGCGGGCGTTCGTCGCCGTCGGCGAAAACCGCCAGCACCGCGTCACCGAGCCCGCCCTCGGGCCAGTGGTCTTCGACGGTCACGATCCCCTGCGTTTCGGCGGCCGCCTCCCGGAGGGTCGCCTCATCGATCGGCTTGATGCTGTAGAGGTCGAGGACGCGGGCGCTGATCCCCTCGCCCCCGAGCGCGTCGGCCGCCTTCAGTGCCTCGTGTACGCTGATGCCGGCACCGATGAGGGTGACGTCGTCGTCATCGGTCCGGCGTATCACGCGGCTGCCGCCAATCGGGAACTCGTCGCCCGGCCGGTAGATCACCGGCGTCTTCTCGCGGGTCGTGCGCAGGAAGACGATCCCCTCGCGGTCCGCCATCTGCGCGACCAGGCTGGCGGTCTGGTTGGGGTCGCTCGGGTAGAGAACGGTACTGCCGTGAACGGCGCGCATCGCGGCGATGTCCTCGAGACCCATCTGCGACGGTCCGTCCTCGCCGATGCTCACTCCAGCGTGCGAGCCAACGAGCGCGAGGTTGGCCCGGCTGATGGCGGCCATGCGCACGAAGTCGTAGGCGCGGCTCCAGAAGGCGGCGAAGGTCGAGGCAAAGGGGCGCCACCCGCGGACTTGAATGCCGATCGCCGCCGCCGCCATCTGCTGCTCGGCGATGTACATCTCGAAGTAGCGATCCGGATGTGCCTCGCGGAAAATCTCGCTATACGTCGAGTTGCTCACTTCGCCGTCGAGCGCCACTACGTCGCCGCGCGCGCCGCCGACCGCCGCCAACGCCTCGCCGTACGCCTTGCGCGTTGCCTCCTTGGTGCCGAGCTCGTAGCGCGGTAGCTGGAGCTGCCCATTCGCGTTGAAGGTGTGCGGGCTGCCGGCGTACACGGGCGTGTGAACGTCGATCGTCAGTTGGCGCTCGCCGCCCAGCTCGCGGATGGCCGCTTCGGGGTTGTCGAGCGGCTTGCCATGCCTTCCGGCCTGGTTGGCGACGGCAGCGACGCCGTGTCCCTTCTCGGTCCTCGCGACGAGTGCGCTCGGCGAGCCCGTGGTCTGCGTCGCCTCGGTCAGCGCGCGGTCGATCGCCTCGACGTCGTGCCCGTCGAGCTCGATGGCGTGCCAGCCGATCGCCCGCAGTCGGCCCGCGTAGGACTCGAGATTCCAGCCGTGCATTGTCTCGCCGCTCTGGCCCAGCCGATTGACGTCGATGATCGCGGTCAGATTGTCCAGGTCAGCCTGGGCGGCGTGCTCGAAGGCCTCCCACATCGAGCCCTCGCTCATCTCGGAGTCGCCGCACAGGACCCAGACGCGATACGGCAGTCGATCGAGGTACTTGCCGGCGAGTGCGACCCCGACGCCGATCGGCAAGCCCTGGCCGAGCGAGCCGGTGGCCACGTCGATCCAGGGCAACCGAGGGGTCGGGTGACCCTCCAGTCGGCTACCCCGTTTACGATAGGTGAGCAGCTCTTCGTCGCCGATGGCGCCGGCTGCCCTCAGGATGGCGTAGAGGAGCGGCGACGCGTGGCCCTTGCTGAAGATGAGGTGGTCGTTGTTGGGATCCTCCGGAGCGCCGAAGTCGTAGTGGAGGTGCTTCGCCATGAGCACCGCCATCAGATCGGCCGCCGACATCGCCGAGGTCGGATGGCCGGAGCCGGCTGCGCTCGAGGAGCGAATGGAATCGACGCGGAGCTGCTGCCCGAGCTCGCGCCACAACTCGATATCGTTCATGTCTTCAAGGGTGTGCAACTCATCTGCCGTGATCCTCGGAGTCAGAGGACCGGGACCGGGGCCCAGTCCTCAGTGCTCGCATTGTAACAGCCAACGGCCCGCGCGCCTGCGGATCAGACGGTGGGCGGAGGGCGGGCCCCAGCTTCCCCGGGGGTAGATCTCCAAGGGAGGCGCTCCAGGCCGATCCCAGGCCACGAGAATGGGATCGATAGCCGCCCAGGAGGCAGCGATTTCGTCGGCTCGGGTGAATAGCGCGGCATCGCCGTCGAGCAGGTCGAGCAGCAGGCGCTCGTAGGCGTCGGGGATGCGCGAGCCGCCGAACGCGGTCGCGTAGTGGAACTCCATCGCAACCGGCCCGGTGTCGATCTCGTGGTCGGGGATCTTCGCCTCGAACCCGAGGTGCACTCCCTCGTCGGGCTGCAGGCACATCGAGAGCGTGTTGTGGAGTTCTCGGCCCTCGTTCGTCATGAAGAGAGGGTGCGGGGGCCGCTTGAAGCAAACGACGATCTCCGACGTCTTTCTCGCCAGCCCCTTTCCCGAGCGGAGGAGGAAGGGCACGCCCTGCCAGCGCCAGTTGTCGACGTACAGCTCCAGGGCCGCGTAGGTAGCGGTCTGCGAGGCGGTGTCGACACCCTCTTCGCTCCGGTAGCCCTCGTACTGGCCGCGGACCGACATCTCCGCTACAGCATCGACATTGGGCCTTCGGATCGCCTGCAGCACCTTGGCCTTCTCATTGCGCAGGGCATCCGCCTCGAAGGTCACCGAGGGCTCCATTGCCGTCAGGGCAAGGAGCTGAAGCAGGTGATTCTGGAACATGTCCCGAAGCACGCCGTTCTCGTCGTAGTAGGCCCCCCGGTGTGCGATGGTGACCTGCTCCGCCACCGTGATCTGCACGTGGTCGATGTAGTTCCGGTTCCAGATCGGCTCGAAGATGGTGTTCGAAAAGCGGAAGACGAGCAGGTTCTGCACCGTGTCCTTGCCGAGGTAATGATCGATGCGGAACGTCTGATCCTCCCTGAAGACGCCATGGATCCCTTCGGTCAGCGCGCGCGCCGATGCACCGTCCCGCCCGAACGGCTTCTCGACGACGAGCCGGCGCCAGCCGTCCGTCTCCCGCGCCATGCCGGCGGCGCCGAGCCGCTGCGCGGTGGGGCCGAAGAGGCGGGGCGCCACCGAGAGGTAGTAGACCCGGCCCTCGCAGCCGCCCAGCTCGGACTCGATCGCGCGGAGGTACTCATCCAGCTCGTGGAAGTCCGCATCCTTCCCGATGTCCCCGTGGACGTACGAGATCCGCTGGGCGAACTCGTGCCAGGAACCGGCATCGGGCAACGCGCCCGCCAGCTTCTCCAGGCCCTCCCTGAGGCTCTCCCGAAACCCGTCATCGTCAAAGGGCGAGCGCGAGAAGCCGACCACGCGCAATCCGTCCGGGAGGCGGCCCTTGCGGTGAAGCTGGAAGAGGGCCGGAATGAGCTTGCGGTGGGTAAGGTCGCCGGAAGCCCCGAAGATGCTGATCGTCGTCGCCGCCACGGCTACTCCGCCTTGCGGACGGGGTGGCCTCCGAACTGCTTGCGCAGGGCGGCCAGAAGGCGGTCGCCGAAGAAGTCATCGCCGATGCGCGACCGGAAGCGGTTTTGCAGAGATAAAGTAATGATCGGAGCCGGCACATCGAGATCGATGGCCTCCAGCACCGTCCAGCGGCCCTCTCCGGAGTCTTCGACGTAGCCCTCGAGCCGCTCGAGCCGTGGGTCCTCCGCGAAGGCGGCCACCGCCAGGTCGAGGAGCCAGGAGCGGACCACGCTCCCGTACTGCCATACGCGGCCGCACTGTTCCAGGTCGAGGTCGAACTCCTTCTTCGCCTCCAGGATGGCGAAGCCCTCGGCGAGCGCCTGCATCATGCCGTACTCGATGCCGTTGTGCACCATCTTCACGAAATGCCCGGCGCCGCTCGGCCCGACGTGGCCCAGCCCGCGGCCGTCGCCCGGCGACAGGGTCTGGAAGATCGGCCCGGCGCGCTGGTACGCCTCGGGGCTGCCGCCCACCATCAGGCTGTAGCCGTTCTCGAGCCCCCAGATGCCGCCGCTGGTGCCGGCGTCGAGATAGTGGAGACCGGCCTCGTCGACCTTCTTGGCGCGCCGCACGGTATCCCGGTAGTTGCTGTTACCCCCCTCGATGATGGTGTCGCCCTTCTCGAGCACCTCGAGCAGCGACTCGAGGACTGCTTCGGTAACCTGGCCGGCGGGAACCATCATCCACACGTGGCGGGGCGTAGTCAGCTTCGCGATGAGCTCCTCGACGGTGGAGGCACCCTCCACGCCATGCTTCTCCGCCTCGCGCACGGTTTCCTCGGTGCGGGCCGTGCCCACGACCCGGTGACCGGCGCGGATGAGTCGCTCCGCCATGTTCAGTCCCATTCGGCCGAGGCCGATCATGCCGAGTTCCATTTGCTCGTCCTTTCTGGTCAGATCCCTCCTGATCACGGGCTTCCAGCTTTGACGTGGCCTGTGGTCTCGCTCGGGATCGGAGTGCCGATGAGGCGTGCGTACAACTGCTGCTGGCGCTCCAGTTCCTTCCGATGCCGCTCGAAAAACTCCTCTCGTGGTGTGACGCGACCCTCCACGGGAACGTTGACGTCTTCGAGGCGGCCGATGAGACCCAGCCCCTTCAGGGCGAGCAATGCTATCCCCCGGCTCGTGTGCTCCAAACCGTCAGTCCGGACCACGGTCCTGCCGAATACGTCCGCCGCCAGTTGGAGCCAGTAGGGTGAACTCCGGATCGCGCCTCCCGAGGCGATGATCACGGCCTCGTCGGGAACGAGCGGCCGGAGAAGATCGCCGATGAGGCCGAGCCGGTACGTCACCGCCTCCACGCCCGCCTGCAGGATCTCGTTGGGCGTCGTGGAGCGGCGCATTCCGGTGATGGTAAGAGTCGCCGCGTCCGCGTAGCCCGGGCTTCTCTCCCCGGACAGGAAGGGCAGCACCGTCAGGCCGTGGCCCGCGGGCTCGCACTCCATCAGCGCCGCGTCGGCCTGGTCGGGATCCGCGGGATCGCCGGCGCGCAGCGTTTCGAGCAACCAAACGAAAAGACCTCCGGCATCGCTCAGCGCACCGCCGATCAACGAATGATCGCGGTCTACACGGTAGTTCCAGAGGCCAGCCGGCACGACCTCGGGCACACCGGCAACGATAACCCTCACCGCGGCGCTCGTCCCGATGGTGAGCGCAACCCGGTCCGGGGCCGCGCACCCGCTCCCGACGTTCGCGGCGGCCCCGTCACCCACGGCGAGAAAAAACGGCACGTCCTTCAGCGCAGCCCACCGCCTGGCGAACTCGGGAGCCAGGCCCTGACACGGTCGGTCGAAGTCGGCGAGCGCGGGGAGCCGACCCGTTGACATCCCGACGTGGTCCAGCAGCTCGGCATCCCACACGAGTCGCCTCCGATCCAGAAGCCCGCTCCAGGAGGCCACGGAGTAGCTGACCGGGACGTCCTCCGCGTGAAACCATCGCGAGTACAGGTGCGAGCCGATGTCCCGCCAGTGCTGGGCGGCCCGCCACAGCTCGGGATGCTCCTCCCGAGCCCACAGGAGGCGGGCAGGGAGATACGCGGAGTGAAAGGGGGTGCCGGTGCGTTGATGGCACGCCTCCTCGTCGAGCTCCCGCCGCAGGCCCTTGACCTGCTCCGCTGGCCGCGTATCGGCGTACGTGATGAGGGGCGTGAGATTCCGGCCGGCGTGGTCCACCGCCAGGACGTTGCCCACCAACGTGGCCATACCGACCGCGGCGATGTCCGAGGCGACTTCGTTGACATCCGCGAGTAGCTCATCGATGACTCCCTCGACGGTGGCGGTCAGCTCCTGGACGGGCAGGATCACCGTCCCGTCCGACGCCATTGTCGGTTTCTGCGTGCGCTCGGCTTCGTGCCCCGTGGGGTTGCCGTGCCGATCCCACAACGACGCTCGTACCGACGAAGTGCCGACATCCAGAGTCAGGACCAGCGGTGGATTCCGGGTACGCCGGGGGTGACTTCGCGGCATCATCGAATCAGCCGGTCCCAACTCCCATACCGCTCCCGGATGCTGCCGCGCGGAATGCTCAGAAGGACCACGGCGGCACCGGCAACCCTGTTGCTCCTCAGCGCGGCCGTCGGGGCGCCGGAGAGGAGCCACCGAGCCGCGATGTAATGATTGGCGGCAGGCGGCTCAATGCGAACTGCACCGCCAGGTCGGTCAGGTTCCAGAGCTGGATGTCCGTACTCGTTGCGTAGCGAACCGGAATGAGCCGGTCGCCATCGATGCGGTAGGTCCACAGCTCGTTGTGCTTCAATCCGGATGCTTCGACGGCGGTGACGGTCTGGGCCAGAGCCTGGCCGAGCCGATGCACGTAGGACTCCAGCCGCGGATCCTTCAGCTCGCCGTTCGAGTCGTGCGCGGCGGCGATCTGCCGGGCCAGCCCGAGCAGCAGCAAGTTCACCTCGCGCCCCCAGACGACGCGGGGAGAGTGGTACAGGTCTTCGCGGAACGCGGACCAGACCTCCGGGGCTGCATAGACGTCGTTGGCGACCAGCGGCCCGAGCGCGGGAACGAAGAGACCGTAGGGATAGCCGAGCAGGAACGGCTGCACCTCCGCCAGCACGTCGGACGTCGTCAGCCGGCCGTCGAGCACCTGCGCCGTCAGATCCACGAGGAACAGTCGCATTGCCGGGTCGGTGCTGACCACGGGGATCGGGCGACCGACCGAATCCAGCGAGAGCGCGGCAAAACGGACGCCTTCACTGTCGAGTCGCAGTCCCTCGACGACCCCGCTCCAATAGCCGCGCTCGGGCTCGGCGAGCGACGCGAGCCAGGCCGCCACCCGGAGCCGTGCCTCGTCCGGCTCCAGTGCCACGGCGAAATGGTCACGTGCACCGCGCCAGGTGTGCACCGCCGCAGCCAGCCGCGCCGGGTCACGGGCGAAGCCGGCGAGCGCGGCCCAGCCGGGCTCGATGCTGCGTGCAGCAAGGCCGGTGTCGATGCCGAGGTCCGACAGTGAGGCGAGGATCGTCTCGAGCCCGGCCAGCGCCTCGGGCACCCAGATGGCGTTGACATCCAGCGCGAAGCGGCCGTTCGCGTAGCCTGCCCCGCTGTCGCGCCAGCTGGCGGAGGCCCAGCGGCCATCGGCCCGCCGCGGGAAGCCGATCAGATGGTCGGTCCGCGGATCGCGCGCATATGGCTCGGCCTGGCGGGCAACGAACGCGAGATTCGAAAGCAGACGGTCGAGCCGCGAGCCGCCACCGGGCTCGTCCACGGCCAACAGGAACGCGCGCTTACGCGCGCGCGCGCTGGCCGGGTCGCCAAGGTAGCGGGCGGCGAGCACCGGGAGCTGGAAGTCGTCGTCGACCATGTGGTAGTTCTCGCGCACCGCCTGGAGCGCGCTCAGCACGGCACGCGCGCTATCGAGCAGAGCTTCCGCGCGCGCTGGCTCGCCCGCGGCCGCCGCGGCGAAGTGGTCGCCGATCAGCGCGTTGTAGACGACGGCGTTCTCGCGGATCGCCTGGCCGCCCAGCGCCTCCTCGTGACTGACCTCACCGGCCGGCGAGAGCTTGCGCAAGGCACTGGCGATCACGTGCTCGATCATGGCGGCCGACCAGATCGGCTCCATCATCAGCGCCGACATGATCATGTCGCGGCCGAAGTAGGTGGCGTAGTTCGGCAGGCCGGCCATGAGCTTCTCCTCGGAGCTCATGAGGGCGACGCTGCGAACCTGACGCTCCAGTCTACGGAAGCGCGCGGTCTCAGCGGGCGCGGCGGCCGCGGCCTGCTGGTCGCGGACATCGTCGAAAAAGCGCAGGAAGTCGGCGTTGAAGATCTGGCCCGAGTCGAGCGGGCTGAGGGTCGGCGCATCCGTGCCGATCCTGACGACGAGCTGGAGCGGCGCCGCTCCGCTCGGCGTGATCGCCAGCGACCGCGTGGCCGGATCGAAGCGGGCCCGACCGCCTGCGACGCCGATCTCGAGCGACCAACGATTGCGGCCGTCGAATGTCGGCTGCTCGATGCGCAGCCGCGGGCGGGGCTGATCCTCGATCAGCCGGATCGCCGGCCGGAGCCGGTTGCGCAGCTCGGCCGTACTGCCGGCCCGCAGGAGCGCGAGCTGGCGGCGGCGCTCGGCGCCGCTCAGGCGTTCCAGGTTGGCGATCAGCGCCAGCAGCTCGGGCCGGGCCACGGCACCCGTGCCGAACGGCGCCAGGTGGCCCTCCTGGTACTGAAAATCCCGCTCGAGGCGCATCGAGCCCAGCAGGAAGGCGCCGATCTCCAGCGGTGCCGGCGGCGCGCTGAGCCGGTACTCGACATAGCGGCGGCCGCCGTCGGCCCAGACCGCGAGCTCGGCTGAGCCCCAATCAAGCGGCGCCGGGCTGCCATCCGCCCGCCGCGCGGTGAAACCCGCGCTGGAGTTCGTGGCGTCGGCCCACAGGCTCACCACGCGGCCGGCGCGCTGGTTGATGTAGATCTGGACCACGTTCCCCGCGGCGTCCCGCAGGAATCGCGTGCGGTAGCCCTCGTAGGCAGCGCTGTCGTCGAGCCCCGGCTCGGGGAAGGCGAGCTCCGGCTGAACCTGCTGCGCGGAGGCGCCAAGCTGCGCGATGATGATGGCGCTCAGGAGATTCATGCTCGGGGTACCCCATGCTGGGGGGTCGCACGCGCGCGAACGATGTGGGCACCCCAGCTTGCCCGCAAGCCGCTTCAGGGTCGACCAAATTACCCCAGGAGCCTTGACTTTGGGCGTCGCCCGGTGGATGATGGTATGCCGAGCCCCGCCTCCGAAGTCTCGTATTCGCAGGGCGATCAGACCACATACCCGGAACGTCCCCGGAAACGTCCTGAGTTGGGCTCCCCACTCCCGACCCCTCTGGAGGTCAGACGTATGGCGATGGTTCGTTACCTCCGTGTCGCGCTCACCGTCTGTCTGTGCTGGGCGGTTCAGTTGGGCGCGCAAACCCAGACAGGCACGATCACCGGCCGCGTCGTCGACGCTACCTCGCTGCAACCGCTGGCCGGCGCTTCCGTCCACATCGAGGGCACGTCCCTCGGCACGATCACGCGGACCGACGGCACCTACCTGCTGCTCAACGTACCGGCCGGCACGCACGCCGTGACCGCTACGCTGATCGGCTATGGCACGCAGCAGCAGCAGGTCGCGGTGAGCCCGGGCGCGGCTGCTACCGTGCAGTTCTCGCTGCAGCCCGAAGCGGTGGCATTGGAGGAGCTGGTGGCCACCGGCTACAGCGCGCAGCGCCGCGAGGCCATCACCGGGTCGGTCGCCACGCTGGACGCCGATGACGCCAACGTGGGCGTGGTCTCCAACCCCAACGAGCTGATCCAGGGCCGCGTCGCGGGCCTGCAGGTGACGCTGAACAACGGTGAGCCTGGCGCCGGCTCGCAGATCCGGCTGCGCGGCGGCAACTCGATCAGCGCCAGCAACGAGCCGCTCTACGTGATCGACGGGGTCCCGATCGACAATCGGCCCACCGAGGCACGCGGGATCGGCATCAACAGCGATCCGCCGCTCTCCCGCAGCCCGCTGAGCCTGATCAATCCGTCGGACATCGAATCGATCACGGTCCTGAAGGACGCCGCAGCCACGGCGATCTACGGCAGCCGCGCGGCCAATGGCGTGATCCTGATCGAGACCAAGCGCGGCACCCCGGGCGGCGGCATGGGCATGGAGTACGACGGCTACATTGCGGCGTCGACAGCGGCGGAGGAGCTCGACGTGATGACCGGCGCCGAGTACCGCCAGTTCATCCAGGAGCTGGTGAACTCGGGCGAGACGCGCTTCGCCGACCGTCTGAGCACCCTCGGCAGCGCCGATACCGACTGGGAACGGGAGCTGACCCGGACCGGGCTGACGCAGAATCACAACCTGGCCTTCTTCGGCGGCACGGCGAGCACGCAGTATCGCGCCTCGCTGAACTACATGAACCAGGAGGGCGTCGTCCTCAGCAGCGGCTTCGAGCGCATGCAGGGGCGCATCAACGCGTCGCACCAGGCGCTGGCCGATCGGCTGCGCCTGACGCTGAACCTGACTGCGTCCCACATCAGCAATGACTACGTGGCCTACGAGAACACCGGCGGCTTCGAGGGCGGCCTGTTCACGAACATGGTCATCTTCGACCCGACGCGGCCGGTCATGGTCACCGATCCGGAGACGGATCTCCAGGTCTTCTACGAGCACGGGCCCGGCCGCCAGGAGCAGCGCAATCCGGTCGCGCTCGCCCGAAACATCGACGACTTCGGCACCACGACCCGCACGCTCGGCAACGTGAGCGCGGCGCTGGATCTCTTCGCCGGCCTCACCGGCCAGGTCAACCTCGGCGTCGACCGATCGAAGGGTCTGCGGCAAGGCTACCTGCCAAGGACCAGCCCGGTCGGGTTCGAGTTCGGCGGCCGCGCACGCCAGGTCAGCACCGAGAACACCGCCCTCACGCTGCAGACCCTCCTGACACTGCGCCAGCTGTTCGCCGATGTGCACGAGCTCGACGTCCTCGGCGGGTACGAGTACGCCGACTATACTGCGGCGGAATTCGGTGCCGAGGGCCGCGACTTCGCGACCGACGCATTCCGCTACCACAACCTGGGCGGCGGCAACGTGCTCATCTCGCCGTACTCTTGGCAGGAAGACAGCAAGCTGGTCTCGTTCTTCGGCCGCGCCAATTACGGCTTCAACAACCGCTACTTCCTGACCGGCTCGCTGCGCTACGACGGCTCGTCGCGCTTCGGCGCGGGGAACAAATGGGCGCTCTTCCCCGCACTGTCTGCGTCGTGGCGGCTGACCGAAGAAGAGTTCATGCAGGGTAGCATGTTCTCCGACCTGCGCCTGCGCGCCGGGTACGGGGCGCAGGGCAATCCTGGAGTGCCCCCGTACGCGTCGCTGATCACGCTCGGACCCGGCAGGAACTACGCCTTTGGCGACATCCCCGTGACCGGCATCACGCCCACCCGGAATCCCAACCCGGACCTGAAGTGGGAGGAGACGACACAGCTCAACGTGGCGGTCGATTACGGCCTGCTCAGTGACCGTCTGACCGGCACACTCGAGTACTACCGGAAGAACACGTCCGACCTGCTACTCGAGGTGCCGGTCCCGCAGCCAGCGCTGATTCCGACGCGGCTCGAGAACATCGGCAAGACCCGCAGCCAGGGCGTCGAGTTCTCCCTGGACGGCCTCGTGATGGCGCGGGAGAATCTAGACTGGACGGCCGGAATCGTGCTCGCGGCCGACCGGGGCGAGGTCGTCGATCTGGGCGGTCGCACCTCGCTGCAGAGCGCCCGGGCCAGCGGCCAGGGGCAGAGCGACACCTGGACGCAGCGACTGCTGCCGGGAGAGGCGCTCGGCACCTTCTTCGGCCCGCAGTTCGTCGGCGTCAACGACGCCGGGCAGCAGCTGTTCAATGAGTACCGGGTCGAACGGGACGCCGAGGGTCGCGTGATCAGCCGTGAGCTCATCGGGCAGACCACGTCGCCGAGTGGTGATGACTTCGTCGTGCTCGGCAGTGCGAACCCGGATTTCACATTCGGTCTCCGCAACCACGTGGACGTGGGCAGGTTCGACATCAGCGCTTTCGTCCGTGGCGAGATCGGCCAGGAGGTCTTCAACAACACCGCGCTCATCTACGCGACCAAGGGCGCCGTGCTGCAGGGCAGGAACTTCCTCCGTTCCGCGCTGACCGACGGCGTGGATCTGGATGAGCCGGCCATCTACTCGTCGCGCTGGATCGAGGACGGTTCCTTCGTGCGACTGCAGAACGTGACCGTCGGCTACAGGTTCGACACCTCGCGATTCCTGCCGCAGGTCCAGAACGGCCGGGTTTACGTGTCGTTCGACAACCTGCTGCTGCTGACGGGCTATTCGGGGTACGATCCGGAAGTGCATACGGCAGCGGACGGCCTGGCCGTGCGTGGCGTGGATTATCTCAACTACCCGCGCCCACGCACGATCACCACGGGCATCCGCTTTGGTTTCTGAGGGCTCACCTCAGGGAAGCGCCCGACCTTGGAGCGGATCGAGACATGTTGCGAGCTGAAGCACGAACGACATCACCTGAAAGGCACTGGCGGTCCATGATGAAATCACGCATTTCCGGCGCGATCCGAGCTGCGACGCTGGCCGCGGTGCTCCTGGCACCGGCGTGCACGGATCTCGATGAGACGCCGGTCAGCCTCATTACGCCCGAGAACTTCTACCGGAACGAAGAAGAGGTGATGAGCGGGCTGGCGGCCATCTACAACGGCCTGCTCAACTCGCTCTGGGGCTACTACAACCTGAGCGAAGTCAGCTCGGACGAGCAGATCGTGCCGACCCGAGGCAACGACTGGTATGACGGCGGCCGCTGGCTCGAGATGCACCAGCACACCTGGACCGCCAATAGTACTGCCGCGGAGGACATCAACGGCGCGTGGAACGATATGTACGGCGCGATCGCGCGCGCCAACGTGCTGCTCAGCGTGCTGCCCGACATCGCGGTTGCCAACAAGGAGGCGGTCGAGGCCGAGGTCCGCACCCTGCGCGCGTTCTACTACTACATCCTGATGGACCTGTTCGGCGGCGTGCCGATCGTGGAAACGACCGAGATCGCGACGCGTGAACGGGCGAGCCGCGCGGAGGTGTTCGCGTTCATCGAGAACGAGCTGACCGCGGTTCGCGATGCGCTGCCCGCCTCCTGGCCCGCGGACATGCACGGCCGCATGACCCGGGGCGCCGCCGATGCCATCCTGGCGAGTCTGTACCTGAACGCCGAGGTCTTCACTGGCACCGTGACGGCAGCCGGGCTGGAGCGCGGGCAGGCCCGCTGGCAGGACGCCGTCGCGGCTGCCGACCGCATCCTCAACTCGGGCGTCTACAGCCTGGCAGCGGACTGGAACGCGAACTTCACGCCCGACAACCATCTGTCGCCCGAAATCATCCTGACGGTCAAGAGCACGGCGCAAGCTGGATATGGCTGGAACGAACACTTCATTTACCGGGCAATGCATTACAATTCGGGATTCGGCGGCGCCTGGAACGGGTTCTCCACCCTTGCCGAAGTGTACTACGCCTTCGATACGCTGACGGTCGAGACGCTGCCGGTGCCGGGCACGAACCGGACCGCGAACCTGCTGCACTCGAACGACGAGCGCCATGACATCTTCCTGGCCGGTCAGCACTTCAACCTCCAGACGGGTGAGCCGGTGAACGACCGCGCCGGCACGCCGCTGTTCTTCACGCCGGAGATCGGCGACGCTACGCAGGCGGCCGAGAACGAGGGCGTCCGCATCTACAAGTGGCCAGGCGATCCGAATTTCACCGGCCAGTGGCACAACAACGACTTCGCGTATTTCCGGCTGGCGGAGATGTATCTGATCAAGGCCGAGGCGCTCAACGAGCTGGGCCAGACAGCCGAGGCGATACAACTCGTCAACACGGTGCGCCAGCGGGTGTTCGATCCGGACAAGTCGATCTCCACGGGGATCTCCCAGGCGGAGGCGCGCGAGCGGATCCGCAGGGAGAGGCTCTTCGAGCTCACCGCCGAGGCGAAGCGCCGTCAGGACCTGATCCGCGCGGACCGCTACACGCTGCCCTGGACGCACAAGGCGCCCGGCGAGCCGCATCTGATCCTGTTCCCGATTCCGCAGACGCAGCTCGACGCCAACCCGCTACTGGTGCAGAATCCCGGGTACTGAGCTTCGCGGCGTCCAGGTTCAGCACCATAGCCTGCCTTCGCTCGAGGGCAGGCTATGGTGCTCTTGTAGGACCTTCCGCGAAGCGGTAACGTGAGTTAACGCGGAGCCGCAGAGGTTGCGTTCAGCTGCCTCCGCGGCTCCACGTCTCCGCGTGAGATCACCCCGCCTGGAGCCAGCGTGTCACCCAGAGGGAAAGCGGTAACTCTTTTCGCGTCCTGCCTCATCGCCGGCTGCTCCGGAGCGGACGGGGCAGCGGAGAGCCGTCTGCTCGATGCGCCTGCGGCCGGCGACCCGCTCTTCACGAGGCTGTCGTCGAGCTATACGGGCGTCGACTTCGAGAATCGCGTCGTCGACACCCGTGAGCTGAACGTCTTCACGTACCGCAACCACTACAATGGTGGGGGTGTCGCGCTCGGTGATCTCACCGGTGATGGACTGCCGGAGCTGCTGCTCACGGGCAATCAGAGCGGGATCCAGCTCTACCTGAACGAGGGCTCCTTCCGCTTTCGCGACGTGACGCGCGAGGCCGGGATCCGCGGCAAGCGCGCCTGGACGACGGGTGTCACCTTCGCGGACGTCAACGGCGATGGGCTGCTCGACATCTATGTGTGCGCCGCCGGCAGCGTCGCGGGGGAACAGCGCGCCAACCAGCTCTACATCAACCAGGGCCTCAACGACGACGGTGTGCCGACGTTCCGGGAAGCTGCGGCCGAGTATGGCATCGCGGACCAGGCGTACTCGACGCACGCCGCCTTCTTCGATTACGACCGTGATGGCGACCTGGACCTCTACCTGGTCAACAACTCCCCTCGTCCCGTCAGCAGCTTCGGGCTACGCAACATTCGCCACGTGCGCCACGAGCTCGGCGGCGACAAGCTCTATCGCAATGATGGCGGCCGCTTCGTCGATGTCAGCGAGCAGGCCGGCATCTTCGGCAGCGAGATCGGCTTTGGCCTGGGCGTCGCCGTGGCCGATGTCGACCGCGATGGCTGGCCGGACATCTACGTCTCGAACGACTTCTTCGAGCGGGACTATCTGTACATCAACCAGCGGGATGGCACGTTCAGCGAGGTGCTCGACCGACAGCTGCCCTACATCAGCCTCTCATCGATGGGGCTGGATGTCGCCGACATCGACAATGACGCGTGGCCGGACCTGTACGTAACCGACATGCTGCCCGAAGACGAGCACCGGATCAAGGCCAACACGGCCTTCGAGAGCTGGGAGGAGTATCAGACGAAGCTGAAGAACGGGTACCACCACCAGATCACGCGCAACATGCTCCACCGGAACAATCGCAATGGCACGTTCAGCGACATCGGGCAGCTGGCCGGCGTGGCGCGCACGGACTGGAGCTGGAGCGCCCTGATCGCCGACTTCGACCTCGACGGCCACAAGGACATCCATGTAACCAACGGCATGCCGCGGGATCTGACCTCCCTGGATTACCTCGACTTCCTGGCGAGCGACGCGACGCTCGTCTCGGCCATCGAGGACCGGCGCGTAGACTTTCTGCGGCTCGTCGAAGCGATGACCTCGACCCCGCTGCCCAACTACGCGTTCCGGAACAACGGCGATCTGAGGTTCACCGATCGGAGCGCGGCCTGGGGGCTCGACGATACCGGCTTCTCCAATGGTGCGGCGTACGGTGATCTGGACGGCGACGGCGCGCCGGATCTGGTCGTGAACAACATCGATCAGCAGGCCTTCATCTACCGCAACAACGCGCGGGCACTCCTGCCACAGAATGGCTACCTCCAGGTCCGCCTCGAGGGCGAGGGGCCGAATCGCTTCGCCGTCGGGGCCAAGGTCACGCTTCGCAGCGGCGATCAGGTCTTCTACCAGGAGCTGATGCCGTCGCGCGGCTTCCAGTCGAGTGTGGACTACGTACTCACCTTCGGGGTCGGCGAGGTCGAGGCAATAGACTCGCTCATGGTCGAGTGGCCGGACGGACGCCTCAGTGTCGAGCGGAACACCGCGGCCAACAAGCGGCTGACGCTGCGGCACGCGTCGGCCACGGCTGGACTGGTCGAGCCCGCGCCGGTGCAGATGCTCTTCTCGGATGTGACGGCTGCTGTGGCGCTGGATTTCGTGCACCGGGAGAACGCCTTCGTGGACTTCGACCGCGAGCCGCTCATGCCGAAGCTGCTGTCGACCGAAGGCCCGGCGCTGGCCGTCGGCGATGTCAACCGTGACGGTCTGGACGACATCTACCTCGGCGGTGCGAAGGACCAGCCGGGCGCACTCCTGATCCAGCGGCAGGACGGCCGCTTCACCGCCAGCAGTCAGGCGCTCCTGGAGCAGGACCGGGCCGCCGAGGATGTCGGCGCACTCTTCTTCGACGCCGACGGCGACGGCGACGTCGACCTCTATGTGGTCAGCGGCGGCAGCGAGTTCTCGGACATGGCGCCCGCGCTGCAGGACCGCCTGTACCTCAACGACGGCCGCGGCGGCTTCAGCAAGGCGAAGGCGCAGCTGCCGGCGCTGTACACCAGCGGATCCAGGGTAGCAGCGGCCGACTTCGACGGCGATGGCGACCTCGACCTCTTCGTCGGCGGCCGCGTGGTACCATGGCGCTACGGCGTGGATCCCGTGAGCGTGCTGCTGCGAAACGACGGGCAAGGCCGCTTCACCGACGTGACCGAGCGCGTCGCACCGGAGCTGGCGCGGATCGGCATGGTCACGGACGCGGTCTGGACCGACGTGGACGGCGACGGCCGAACCGATCTCGGGGTCGCCGGCGAGTGGCTGCCAATCACGATCTTTCGGAACGCCGGCGCTGATCGGTTGGAACGGCTCGCTGTGTCGGGGCTCGAGCAGAGCCACGGGTGGTGGAACCGGATCGTGGCCGGTGATTTCACCGGCGATGGTCGCGTGGACTTCGTGGTCGGCAATCTCGGGCTCAACACGCGACTGCAGGCTGCGCCTGACGAGCCGGTGACCATGCACGTCGCGGATTTCGACGGCAACGGCTTCGTCGAGCAGATCGTGTCGTGTTACAGCAGCGGCATCAGCTACCCGATCGCCCTACGCGATGATCTGATCATGGCGATCCGGCCTCTCGCCGGCCGCTACCCCAGATACGACGATTATGCAGGGCAGACGGTGTCGCAGATCTTCTCGCGGAACCAGCTCGCAGGTGCGGTGGTGAAGAAGGCGCAGACCTTCGCGACAGCGCTGGCCCGGAACAATGGCGATGGCTCCTTCACGCTGGTGCCGCTACCTCTCGAAGCGCAGATCGCGCCGGTGTACGGGATCGCAGCGAACGACCTCGATGGCGACGGCAAGCTCGACCTGCTGCTGACCGGGAACTTCGATGGCGTGAAGCCGGAGATCGGCCGGATGAGCGCGGGCTACGGCCTGTTCTTGCGTGGTGATGGAGCCGGGCGCTTCACGCCCGTGCCCGCCGCGGAGAGTGGCTTCGTCGTGCCGGGACAGTCGCGGGACATTCAGCGCGTGCGTACGCGACGAGGCGACCTCTACATCGTCGCCCGTAACAACGACCGGCCGCTCATGTTTCGGGCGGGCGCGGCGGATCCGAGGGTCGCACGCCGCGACTCAGCCGCCCGGCCGCTTGGTGACGATGATGACGACGCCGTTCGCCCCGCGGAGCCCGTAGAGCGCGGTCTGTGACGGGTCCTTGAGGACCTCGATGGATTCGATGTCGTACGGGTTGATGCCCGTCAGGCTACCGCCCGGTCCGGGCTCGATCGGAATGCCATCGATGACATACAGCGGATCGTTGCTGCCGAGGATCGAGGAGCCGCCGCGAATGCGGATCATGATGCCGCCGTCGGGCGCCCACGCGACTCGTACGCCGGCGACCCGCCCCGCCAGAATTTCCTCGATCGGCCGATTCGGCGTCCGATCGATGTCTTCCGAGGTGACGTTCGAGGTGTCGGACGGGCTCGGACGGGCGGCATCGTGCGGTGGGCCGCAGCCCGTGAGGAGCCCCAGCAGCAGCCCGAAGGGCAGGATGGCGTGACGCGTATTCATGGCTTCAATCATTGTACGGCGTTGCCCAGGTGTATGCCATAGGCACGTGGCGAAATGCCGCACGAGTCATGCCGGCGGTTGGCAGGTGAGATGAATCGTTGCAGCGCGTTATTGATGGTTTTGCGGTTTCGACCTCGACCCGGACGGAGAGACGTGAGAGACAGCACACTGAATGGCTGGGCGCGCTCGCTGATGCTCGGCCTGACCTGCGGGATGCTCGCCGTCGCCACGGTAAATGCCCAGGAGCCGTTGCGCGTCGCGTCACCGGATGGGCGGAACCAGGTCACGGTCGAATTGAGCGCGGGTCGACTGTACTACGCCCTCGAACGTGATGGCCGGGCAGTGCTCCTGCCCTCGCAGCTTGGATTCGAATTCCGTGATGCGCCGCCACTGCGCGACAGTCTGCGAGTCGTCGAGACCGAGCGTCGCACGGTGGATGAGAGCTGGACCCAGCCGTGGGGGGAGGTGGCGCGGGTACGGAATCACCACAATGAGCTGAGTCTCTCCCTCACTGAAGTGAATCCGCCGGGCCGGCACTTCTCGATCGTGTTCCGTGTCTTCGACGACGGTGTCGGCTTTCGCTACGAGCTGCCGGAGCAGGCCGCACTCGGCGAGTTCGAGATCATGGAGGAGCTGACGGAGTTCGTCCTGGCCGACGATGCGCGGGCCTGGTGGATCCCGTCGAACCGACCGCGGCTGGATCGGTCCGAGATGCTGTACTCGTCCTCTCCGGTGAGCGTGCTGGACAGCGTGCAGACGCCGCTCACGCTGGAGACGCGTGACGGCGCCACATTCCTGGTGATTCACGAGGCGAACCTGGTGGATTACCCACGGATGTTCCTCGCCGGGCCCCGGATGGAGGGCCGCACGCTGCGCGCGGCACTGGCTCCGCTCGCCGACGGCGTCAAGGTCCGGGGACGCACGCCTCTCGTCACACCCTGGCGCACCATTCAGCTGGCGGACGCGGCCGCCGATCTGGCGCCGTCGCTCCTGGGCCTCAACCTGAACCCGCCGAGTGTGCTGGAGGACACCGACTGGCTCCGACCCATGAAGTACGTCGGCATCTGGTGGGGCATGCATATCGGCACGATGACCTGGGGCTCGGGGCCGAAGCATGGCGCGACGACCGAGAACACGAAGCGCTACATCGATTTTGCGGCCGCGAACGGGATCGGTGGCGTTCTGGTCGAGGGCTGGAACGTCGGCTGGGATGGCGACTGGATCGCCAACGCCGAGCTGTTCTCCTTCACGGAATCACACCCGAGCTATGATCTCGAGGAAGTGGCGACGTACGCGGCGCAGAAGGGAGTCATGCTGATCGCACACAACGAAACCTCGGGCGGAATCCAGAACTACGAGCGTCAGATGGAGGATGCGTTCGAGCTCTACCGCTCGATCGGCATTCGCGCCATCAAGTCAGGCTACGTGGCAGACGACGTCGACGGCCACTCCCACTACTCGCAGTACGCGGTCCGGCATCACCGCAAGGCGATCGAAACGGCCGCGAAATACGGCATCATGGTGAACGTCCACGAGCCGATCCACGACACCGGCGAACGCCGGACCTGGCCGAACATGATGACGCGGGAAGGCGCCAGGGGGCAGGAATACAATGCCTGGGGCGGCGAGGGCGGCAACCCGCCGGAGCACGAAACGATCCTGTTCTTCACGCGCCTGCTGGCCGGGCCCATGGACTTCACTCCGGGGATCTTCGACATCCTGATCGAGAGCGCAGAGGGCACGCCCCGGCGACCGGAAGCCTCGCGCGTACGCACCACGCTGGCGAAGCAGCTCGCGCTCTACGTCGTGCTGTATTCGCCGTTCCAGATGGCGGCCGACCTGCCGGAGAACTACGAGGATGAGCCGGCGTTCCAGTTCATTCGCGATGTCGGCGTGGACTGGGAACTGACGCGCGTGCTCGCAGGCAGGATCGGGGATTACGTCGTGGTCTCGCGTCAGGAGCGAGGCACCGAAGACTGGTACCTGGGCGCGATCACCGACGAGGAAGGCCGTACGCTGGAGGTTGTGCTGGATTTCCTGCCGCCCGGGCGCAGGTACGTGGCCGAGATCTACGCCGATGGCGCCGGGGCGCACTGGCTGGACAACCCGCTACCGGTCACGATCTCCGAGCGGGAGGTCGATTCGACGTCACGCCTCGCGCTCGAGCTCGCGCCCGGCGGCGGGCAGGCGGTGCGGCTGCGCCCGGCGCGTTGAGCCGACAGCGCGGCCATGCCTACCTCAATTCACCGCAGAGAGCACCGAGAACGCAGAGAACTGCGCCGCGCCGCATCCCCCAATAAAAATCTCTGCGTCCTCTGCGTTCTCCGCGGTGAATTTAGGGGGGTTGCTTCGCGGCCGTGGCATGGTTTGCTGCTGGCAACTCTCGTGGCCAGCATCGCCTGCAGCGAGGCCCAGGAGCCGGCGCTGCTGTTCGAGCGGCTCGATCCGGAGGCTACCGGCGTCACGTTCGTCAACGAGCTGCCGGAGGACACGGCCTTCAACATCCTGAACTACCTCTACTACTACGATGGTGGCGGCGTCGCGGCCGGCGACATCGACAACGATGGGCTGCCGGACCTGTACTTCACGTCGAACCTCGGAGCTGATCGTCTGTACCTGAACCGGGGCGATTACCGCTTCGAGGACATCACCGAGTCCGCGGACCTGGGCGGCGAGCCGGGCTGGACGACGGGTGTGGCCATGGCCGATGTGAACGGCGATGGCTACCTCGACATCTACATCTCGGGTGTGAGCTACCTCGGCATGCGGGGCCGCAACATCCTGTACATCAACAACGGCGACCGCACCTTCACCGACCGCACCGAGGAGTTCGGTCTCGGCCAGGTCGGCTACGGTACGCAGGCGGCCTTCTTCGACTACGACGCGGACGGCGACCTCGATGTCTACCTGCTGAACCACTCGGTGCACACCGACCGCGGGCTCAGCGCGAGGCCTCAGCGGGCGCCGCGGCACGCGCGGGCGGGCGACCGCCTGCTGCACAACGACAGCGGCCGGTTCGTGGACGTGAGTGAAGCGGCGGGCATCTACGGCGGCGTCGAGGGTTACGGCCTGGGTGTCGTCATCAGCGATCTGAACCTGGATGGCTGTCTGGACATCTTCGTCGCGAACGATTTCCAGGAGAATGATTTTCTGTACGTCAACAACTGCGACGGCAGCTTCACGGAGTCCATCGCGAGCGCCATGGGCCACACCAGCCGATCGTCCATGGGCGTCGACGCCGCGGACTTCAACAACGACGGCCGTCCGGATGTCGTCGTGCTCGACATGCTGCCTGCGCGCGAGGACATCCTGAAGACATCGGCAAACGCGGAGAGCTTCGAGGTCGATTACCTGAAACGGAGGACCGGCTACCACCCGCAGTACGCGCGCAACACGCTGCAGCTCAACCGTGGTGGCGGCAGATTCAGCGACATCGGCTACCTGGCCGGTGTCTACGCGACGGACTGGAGCTGGGCCGCCCTGTTCGCCGACCTGGACAACGACGGCCACAAGGATCTGTTCGTCACGAACGGCATCTACCGGCGGCCGAACGACCTCGACTACGTCACTCATGTGGCCGAGGCTGCGGTCCAGGCTTCGCTCGCGGACGGGATCGGCAGGCAAGACCTGGCGCTGCTGGAGCGGATGCCGCAGGTCGCGATCCCGAACCACGCCTATCGCAACAACGGCAACCTCACCTTCACCGATGCGGCCGAGCCGTGGGGACTCGGGCAACCCGGCTTCTCCAACGGCGCGGTCTACGCCGACCTGAACAACAGCGGCGCTCTCGACCTGGTCGTGAACAACATCAACGCGCCGGCGTCGATCTATCGGAACCGCGCGCGCGAACTCAACGGCCACCATTATCTGCGCGTCCGATTGCGGGGCTCCGACCGCAACACGGCCGGCATCGGCGCGAAGGTGGTGATCCGGCACGACGGCGCGCTGCAGATGCTCGAGCAGATGCCGACGCGGGGCTTCCAGTCCTCGGTCGATCCCCGCCTGCACTTCGGTCTGGGCCGCTCCAGTCGGGTCGACTCGCTGTTCGTCATCTGGCCGGACGGGCGGCGTCAGGTGCTCAGCGACATCGCCGCCGACCAGGTGCTCACGCTCTCCCAGGAGGACGCCGCCGGCCGCTACGACGTTGCGGCTGCCGGCGAGGCCGAGCCGCTGTTCGCTGACCGGACCGCGCAAACCGGCATCGACCACCGGCACGAGGAGAACAGCTTCTTCGATTGGAACCGCGAGCCACTGATGCCGCACCTGCTCTCGAGGGAAGGCCCTGCGCTCGCGGTCGCCGATGTGAATGAGGACGGTCTTGATGACATCTACATCGGCGGCGCGAAGTGGCAGGCGGGACGGCTCATGCTGCAGCGGCCGGATGGCACGTTCGCGGCGCGTGAGCAGCCCGCGTTCGAAGCCGACCGGCTGCATGAGGACACCGACGCCGTCTTCTTCGACGCGAATGGCGACGGGCACGCCGATCTGTACGTCGTGAGCGGCGGCAACGAGTTCTGGGGTCAGCACGACGCGTTGCGCGACCGGCTCTACCTCAACGATGGGCGCGGCGGATTCGACCGCGCCGAGGACGCGTTGCCGGACTTCTTCGAGAATGGCGGCGTGGTCGCCGCCGCCGACTTCGATGACGATGGCGACGTGGACCTGTTCGTCGGCGGCCGGGTGGTCGCCCGGTCCTACGGAGCGACGCCGCGCAGCCACCTGCTGCGCAACGACGGCGCCGCGCGGTTCATGGACGCCACGGCCGAGCTCGCGCCCGAGCTGGCTTCGGCGGGCATGGTGACGTCCGCCGTATGGACCGATTACGACCGCGATGGGCGGCTCGACCTGATCGTGGCTGGCGAGTGGCTGCCGGTGCGGGTGTTCCGCCAGGAGGGCGGTCGCTTCGTCGAGCGCACGGCCGCTGCCGGCCTATCAGACACGAACGGCTGGTGGCACAGCGTGGTGGCGGCGGACCTGAACGGCGACGGCTACGAGGACCTGGTCCTCGGCAACCTGGGCCTGAACTCCTATATCCACGCATCCCGTGACCAGCCGGCGCGCCTGTACGCCGGCGATTTCTCGCGCAACGGCACGTGGCAAGCCATCCTGACGTTCTACAAGGATGACGTCAGCTACCCGCTCGCCGGACGCGACGAGCTGATGCGCGCGCTGCCGTCACTGCAGGACCGCTATCCATCCTACGCCGACTTCGGCGCGAGCCGGATCGAGGACGTCATCCCCGCCGCCGAGCTGCGACGCGCGCAGGTGCTCGAGGCCTACCTGTTCGCCAGCTCGGTCGCGCTCAACCGCGGCGATGGCAGTTTCGATGTCACGCCGCTGCCGACAGAGGCGCAGTTCGCACCGATCTACGCATCACTCGTGGATGATTTCGACGGCGACGGCCGGGTCGACCTGCTCGTCGCCGGCAATTTCGACGGCGCCACTCCGGCGCGCGGTCGCTACGACGCGAGCTACGGTCTGCTGCTGCGAGGCAAGGGCGACGGACGGTTTCAGCCCGTGGACATGATGGAGAGTGGGGTCGTGATCGAGGGCGACGTGCGCGCGCTGGTGCCACTGCGCTCTGCCGATGGCACGCGGCTGATCGTCGTGGCGCGCAACGACGATTCGCTCCGCGTGCTCCATTCTTCACCGCTGAGAGCGCTGAGTGCGCTGAGAACCGCACAATAATTCACTACGCCTACGCCGCGTCGCTAGCGGCTAGCCAGCAGTCTCGGCGTTCTCGGCGTACTCTGCGGTGATTTTTGGCGGCGCGGCAGAAGCAGGCTCCGGGGGCGCAGTCCGGGATCGCCGCCACAACTCCAACAGCAACGCTGACGGACCCACCAGGAAGAGCGCGTAGAACGGCGCGTAGATCACCTCGCCCAGCCGCAGCAGCATCTCCACGAACGCGACGACGACCACCACGATGATCTCGCCCCGCCTGGTCGAGACCGTCGTCTTCGGGTCCGTCACCATGAACAACGCGAAGAGCTGGTACATCGGGCCGGTAATCGGCGCGATCTCCGACACGACCGATGTGCCGGTGATCAAACTGCGCACGAACGCGAAGGCAAAAAAGGCGGCGATGTAGGCGAGCGTGATGTGCACGCGGCGGGCGCGCCAGACGGCGGTGAGGCCGACGGCCCAGATCACGAGCAGCGGCCACACGTCGTTGCCCCACTGCACGCTGAGCGGCGCGACCGCGAACGGCGCGAGGAACAGCAGCACGCAGATGCCGAAGTTGGACGGGTTCCACAGGTGTCGTCCCTGCACGCGCAGGATGTACTTCGACATGATGGAGAGCACGCCGCCCAGCGCGTAGGGCCAGAGCACGGGGGAGTGCACGAGGATCGCCACGCTGATGCCGGAGATGTAGGCGCTGGCAAGGTAGCGTCGCTGGCCGAGCAGAAGACGGCCGAGCACCAGCTCCGTGGCGAGGCATGACAGGACGGCGAGCAGGATCGCGTCGTAGCCGCGCAGCACACCGTACGACCAGTGCGCGCCGAGCAGGATGAGCGAGATGAGCAGCGGCGCGGTCAGGCGCCGATCGTACTTCATCCGGGCTCCGTGACGGCGTGCACGGTGTTGCTCGCCGGACTCGGGATGGTCTGGAGTTGCCCGGAGGGCCAGCGGATGACGACGCTGTCGACGCGGGCGACGTCGCCCAGACCGAAGTGCGAGCGGCGCTGGTTCTGTGCGGCGAAGCCGCTGCCGCCCTCGACCTGGCGGACCTGCTCCATGCCTGCCCAGTAGAGACGGAGTTCCGCACCGACTGCGCTGCGGTTGCTGCGCTGCCCGTGCAGCTCGAAGCCGATCCAGGCGTGCGCCGGCTCGACCGTGTTGCGGAAGACGAGCAGCGGCCCGCGCTGGTTCGCGACCAGGATGTCGAGCACGCCGCGGTTCCACAGGTCGGCGAGTGCGACGGCGCGGCCGTCGTAGCCGTTGGCCGCGCCCACTGCCCGGGTCACGTCCTGAAATCGGCCGGCGCCGTCATTCAACCAGAGCCGGTCCTGCTGATCACCGGACAAGCTGCGACCGCGGATCGGCGGCCAGTGGCGAGCGTCCGCGATGATGTTGCTGTTGCCGCCGGCGACGAGTGAGAAGTCGTACCAGTAGCTGTCGCGCGTCTCACCGGAGACATAGCCGTTGGTCACGAAGAGGTCGAGCCAGCCGTCGTTGTTGAGGTCGCCGAACTGCGCGCCGAAGCCCCAGCCTGCCAGCTCGACGCCCATGGGGCCTGCCAGGTTGCGGTAAGCCGGCGCCTCGCCGTCCTCGTTCGACGGGACCCACAGGTCGTTGCCGTGGATGAGCACGCCCGGCTCGGAGATATTGGTGACGAACAGCGCCCAGTCGCCACGATTCAAGATGTCACCGAAGGCGGCGTTCATGCCGCTCTTCGGCACGCGCGCGAGGTTGGCGGCGCGGCCGACCTCACGGAAACGCGCGCCGGCCTCGTTGATGTACAGCTCGTTGATGCCGAAGTCGTTGGCGATGAACAGATCGGGGTCGCCATCGCCGTCCACGTCGGCCGTCGCCGCGGCGAGGGTCCAGCGCGTGCTGGTCAGTCCGAGCGCCTGGCCGACCTCCTCGAACGTGCCGTCACCACGGTTGCGCAACAGGTAGTTGCGTCCGCCGTTCTGCGCGAACTCGAAGCTTTCCGGCATCACGCGGGTGTGCTCGAGGTGCCAGAGGTCGAGGTCCTCGGGATAGAAGCAGCCGATGAAGAGGTCCAGCCAGCCATCGCCATCGTAATCGAACCAGACGGCGGTATTGGCATTCAGCCACGCCGGCAGCCCGGCGTGGTCGGTGACGCGCGTGAAGCCGCGGCCGGCGTCGTTGTGGAACAGCTCCGGCCGGCCCCACTTGTAGACGAACAGGTCCTCGTAGCCGTCATTGTCGTAGTCGCCCCAGACGGCGCCCATGGAGACGCCGGTACCGGGCCGGTTCACATCGGCGATGCCGAGCGAGGCCGCGACGTCCTCGAACTGCCCACTGCGCGTGTTCCGATAGAGCGCATTGCGACTGCCGACGCCGCTGTTCGTCACGTAGATGTCCTGCCAGCCGTCGCGGTCGAAGTCGACGACGGATACGGCGGCGCCGAGCGCGGACACGATCGGCATGATCGGCTCGAGCTTCGCGTCCAGGACTGGAGCCTGGTGCACGAAGCGGATGCCGATGTCCGCCGCGACCTCGCGCAGTGCGAACCCATGGCGCTCCAGCGCCGCGTCGAGGTCGGGCTGCGGATCGGCGGCGGCGGATGGCGACGTCAGGAGCCGCATCGCCACCGGCGTCGCGAGGAGGCCGACGAACATGACGCTCGCGAGGACCTGCCACCGCCGACGCGGCGACGCGCTCGTCACGCCGTCAGCCGTCGCGTTCGGGGAGGAGCGCACGATGGAATTCCCGCGGCGTCACGTACCGCGTATGGAAGAGCTCCCAGTCCTGCGGATGGCGCAGGTAGCCGGGATCGTCCTGCAAGCGGTCGGGCGCGTTCGAGTAGTCGGTCATGCCGTGGTACGGCAGTGGCAGCACAGTCGTCGAGAAGCCGGTGTTGTAATCCCCATCCTTCACCCAGCCGTCGCCGATCAGGACGTAGTCACGCGTCCAGCCGGGTGCTGGGTCGGGCAGGGCGGGAAAGCGGAGCGCCAACTCGTCGCCGGCGTTCATGATAACATACCGGTCATCGACCGTTTCGATCAACGGCCGCACGTCGCCGAAGCGCGTGTAGTAGCCGACCAGGTCGCGCCACTGCGGCGTGGTGGCCGCGATCGTCTGGTAGTCCGGCAGTTCCGGCGAGGTGCGGCCGGCCTGTCGGACCGCCGAGAAGCCGCGGTAGCGCAGCTCGGCACTGGCGGCGGACAGCCGCCGGGTCCAGACCGCGGCGTCGGGACGGCCGGCGGCCCAGGCGATCCGGTCCCAGTAGATTTCCATGTTCGTCCGCAGCCGGAGGCGCCGTTCGGCACCCTCCGTGAAGACACCTGTCAGGTCGATCAACATCGTCTTCGTCTTGCCCGCGGGGAACCCGAGGTCGCGCTCCACGACCGTCCAACCGCCGCGCCCATCGGGCACCTCGAGCTGGATGCCACGCGGCGTAGCATGCTCGCCCTGCCCGATCGCGAGGTTGATGGAGCTGTCCGTCGGATAGACCCAGCCGGAGGCGACCAGCCAGAGCGAGCCGTCGGACTTGGTATCGGCGCCCAGCTCGAGCTCGATGTAGTGCTCCGCGGCGACGCCCTGGTACGGCCCGCGCTCGAACGTGTCGAGGAACACCTCATCAAGCCGGCGGATGCGGTCGGTGACGTCACGGCCCCGGTGATCGGTCGCACGCGCGACGGCGCGCAGCGGCTCGACCGCGTGGACGGCGGGCACGGGCGCGGGCAGAGTGAAGCGCTCGTCGACAAAGATCTCGGTATCGTCCGGGTGATCCACGACCAGCAGCGCGACGTGGTCGAAGAAATGAGTCTCCCAAAGCTCCGCGGTGATCCGCACGTCGTAGAGTCCGTCGCGCTGCGCCAACCGGTCTCCCGGGATGCGCACCCAGTCCTCGCTGTGGATCACGGCCGCCTCGCCCTGCGCGTTGATCCGCAGGCCGAGCGCGGTGCGCCAGAGGAAGTCCGTGATGAAGCGCATGTCGTGGCCGTCGAAGGCGAAGACCCACGGGCACGAGCCCTTGAGCCGCTGGCGCGCGACCGCCGACTCGTTCAAGGCGGAGAGGTTGAACTCGGCCTGGACAGTGCCGTTCGGCCAGATGATGCGGGCAACATCCACCTGCGGCTCGGGACCCAGCCCGAAATGAACGGTCGGCCCCTGGATCGGCTGTTTCTGGTACGACAACCCCGCGCGCGCCTCGATCTCGCCGCCGATGCCGAACGAGTTGATGCGCTGGTCGCCGGTCGTGCCGGCGGCACGCGGCCGGATGGTCGTGGCGAAGTAATCGCGCGTGCCCCGATTGGCGAGCCACGACGCAGCGCCGTCGCGTGAGACGCTGATCAGATCGAGTCGGCCCTCACCGCTGATGTCGGCTACATCCGTGACCCGGCTGTCGAACCTGCGCTGCGCCACAAGTCCCTCGGCGGTGCTGAGCCACAACAGCGAACCGGCGGGCGTGGAGCCGACCAGGTCGATAACGCCGTTGTTGTCGAAATCGTGCGCGAACAGCCGCGTCGAGGCGACGCCGCCCGGCTCGTATCCTGGCCATTCTCCGAGGTCCGTGACCTGCCAGCCCTCCTCGCCGCGGCTCAGGAGGCGGAGCCGGCCGGCAGCGTCGAGCAGGATCAGGTCGAGCCGGGCATCGTGGTCGAGATCGGCGAGCGCGACGGCGTGGATGCTGCCCAGCTCCGCAGGCAAGGGATCCGCCTCGAATTGGGGCGCGGCCTGCCGCTGGTTGCGGAACACATGCAGCCTGCCGTCGGCATCGAGCGCCGCGATGTCGGGATCGCCGTCCGCATCGAGATCGGCCCAGAGGAACTCGCGCAGCCCGGCGACCTCGTCGAGGCCGGCGCGCGTCTCGAAGCGGCCGTCGCCGCGGTTGACGAGCAGCTGCGGAGGGCCGTCGGCGCGGGCGAGGACGAGGTCCATATCGCCCTCCATGTCCAGGTCGGCAGCCCACACGCCGACGTAGTCGCCGGTGGCGACGGCGCGCGGCAGCGCTTCCGCGCTCACGTCCGTGAAGCCGCCGCCGTCGTCCTGACGCAGCAGACGAAAGCCGCCGGGGCCCGCAACGGCCAGATCCATCCGGAAGTCGTAGTCGTAATCCAGAGTCGCGACCGCGGAGCGGGCGAGCGGCTCGGTCGACGCGTGGCCCAGCGCCAGCGTCGGCGCGCTCTCGGGATCGGTGCCAACCCAGATGCCGCTCGGCTTGGCCGCGATCATGGCGAGCGGCGCGTCGTCCTCGAGCGAGAGCGCGCGGACCCATGCCGAGGGGCCGTCGCCGACGTCGAGTGGCTCGGCGACGAAGCGGACGCCGGTGTCTGGAGGCGCCGGCCGCGCCGTCGGCGCGGGCAGCAGGACGAACTGCGTGAGCAGCAGATCGGCGCCGCCGGGATCGATCAGCAGCGCGTCCCGGTCGGCACGAAAGGCCGGCAGCGGCTGGAGCTCCGCCTGAAGTACGGCGAGCTCGGCGGCGGCCTCCGAGAGCTCGGCCGCCGCCGCCGCGCCGCGAATCGTGTCGAGCCGCGCCGCGGCGGACGCCGACAGCGCGCGCAGGCGAGTGTCGAGGCTGTCGAGCGTCTCCCCGAGCACCCCGCGGTGGCC
>JBOHRE010000025.1:0-40339 GCA_050732635.1 Longimicrobiales bacterium
TTGCTCGACCGCATCGATCTGCACGTCGACGTGCCGGCGCTCAGCCCGCGCGAGCTGCAGGCGCAGCGGCCCGGGGAGCCGAGCGCTGCGATCCGTGCGCGCGTCGTCGCGGCGCGCGAGCGCCAGCTCGCCCGCTTGCGCTACTGCGCCGGCGTGTTCGCCAATGCGCAGATGGGCGTGCGCGAGGTGCGGCAATACTGCCGGCTCGAGCGCGACGCCGAAGTGCTGCTGCGCACAGCCATGGAACGCCTCGGCATGAGCGCACGAGCCTACCATCGCACTCTGCGCATCGCGCGCACCATCGCCGACCTGGGCGGTGCCGAGAGTATCGCGACCGAGCACCTTGCCGAAGCCATCCAGTACCGGAAGGTCGATCGGCGGTTGGCCGTCGAGGCCTGAGGCAACGCGGACTGAGGGCCCGGAGGCGCAAGTGCGCCGCAGCGGCCGGCTGGCGCGGTCTGATGAGCATTTGCATCTTGGCGGCATCGGCACCTCGATCGGAGGTCGTTTCATGTCCCGCGCCGCTGCCTCGCTTCGCCTCCTGGCCGTCTGCTCGCTGCTCGAGTCATGACGTGCCGATCGCGGCAGGACCGCGACGCATGCCGCTGACGGTTTACACGATCGGGCACAGCACGCGGAGTATCGAGGCGTTCGTCGCGCTGCTGCGCGAGCACGGCGTCACACGCACCGTCGATGTGCGGCGCTACCCGGTTTCGCGGCGCCACCCGCACTTCGCCGGCGACGCGCTGGCGGCGTCGCTGGCCGAGCGGGGAATCGACTACCAGCACCTGCCGGACCTGGGCGGCCGTCGCGCGCCGAGCGCCGACTCACCGAACACCGCCTGGCGCAACGCGAGCTTCCGCGCGTACGCCGACTACATGGCGACGCCGGAGTTCGCCAGCGCGCTCCGTGCGCTGCGCGCCCTCGCCAGCGAGCGGCCGACGGCCATCATGTGCGCCGAGGCGGTCTACTGGCGCTGCCACCGCCGGTTGATCGCCGATGCGCTGGTCGCCGGCGGCGAGCAGGTCCTGCACCTGGGCAGCCGCGCTGCTGCCGAGCCGCACCCACTCCACCCCGACGCCCGCACCGACGCCGGCGGCGTGCTCGTCTACCCCGCCGGTGGTGCGCCGCAGGCGGGTCTGTTTGACGACGCCACACGCTGAGCCGCGGCCGCGGTCTATCGGAGCCGCCCCGGTTCATGTACGTTGCGCGCGGGAACGTCCACTTCGGAGGACGGTACCATCCGGCACCCACGAGGGGAAACGCGTGCCGGCCGCGCAGCGGACCGGGCAGGAGGCGAGGTGCGAGACGACAGCGTGGCGGCGGAGAAGGAGCGGCGCCTCACGGCAATCCTGCGCGCGTGCGGCTCGGTCTGCATCGGATACTCGGGCGGCGTGGACTCGGTCTACCTGGCGGTCGTGGCGCTCGACGTCCTGGGTCGGGAGCGAGTCCTGGCAGTGACGGGGCGTTCCGCCGCCTATCCGGCGGTGCAGCACGAGGTCGCGCTCGAGTGCGTACGTCGCTTCGGCATCCCGCACCTGGAGATCGGCACGGATGAACTGACGGACCCGAGGTACGCTGCGAATCCGGGCAACCGCTGCTACTTCTGCAAGACGGAATTGTGGGGAAAGCTGAGCGCGATCGCGGGGGAACGCGGGCTGGCGGTGGTGCTCGATGGCTCGAACGCGGACGACGCGCACGACTACCGGCCGGGCATGCAGGCGGCGCGGGAGCGCGAGGTGCGTTCGCCGCTGCTCGAGGCGGGGCTGACGAAAGCGGAAATTCGCGCGCGCTCGCGCGCGCGCGGGCTGCCCACCTGGGACCAGCCGGCGTCACCGTGCCTGTCCAGCCGGCTGCCCTACGGCCTGGCGGTCACGCTGGAGCGGCTGCGACAGGTCGAAGCCGCGGAGGCCGTGCTGCGCGGGGCGGGGTTGCGTGAGTTCCGCGTGCGCCATCACGGCGACGTTGCACGCCTCGAGATCGCGCCGGCGGAGCTGGCCAGCGCGCTCGCGCAAGCGCGCGGGATCGATGCACGACTGCGGCGGCTCGGCTTCGAGCGTGTGCTGCTCGACGTCGAGGGCTACCGGCGCGGGGCGCTGAACGAGGCGTTGGTCACGCTCGGAGGCATCGCTTGAGCGACGCGCGCCTCGCAGCCGCGCGCGCGGTCCTGGCGTCGCGGGGGCTGGGCGACGTTGCCGTTTCCGTCGGCGGCTTCAAGCGAGACATTCTCGCGGTCGCCGCGCCGCTCGGGCTGCACGAGCGGCTGCGGCAGGCCGCCGGCGAGCTGAAGGCGACCGGGTTCGCGTTCGTCGCGCTGGATCTTTCGGATCGTGTCACGGGCCAAGGGGAGCGATGAGCGCGCACGGCGAGACCATCTACCTGGACTACGCGGCGACGGCGGGGAAGCGGCCACCGCAGGTCGCGGACGCAGTGGCGCACTACCTCAGGGAGATCGGCGCGACGCCCGGGCGCGGCGGGCACCGGCTCGCCGTCGAGGCCGGCCGCACCGCGCTACGCTGCCGGCTTGCACTGCGCAACCTGCTGCGCATTCCCGGGGATCCCGGCCGCATCGCGTTCATGCTGAACGCGACGCACGCGCTGAACACGGCGTTGAGCGGTGTGCTCCGGAGCGGCGACGTCGTGGTGCGTACGGTCTTCGACCACAACGCGGTGCGCCGGCCGCTGAATCGGCTGGCGCGCGAGCGCGGTGTGACTGTGCGCATCGTTCCCGGCGACGCGAGCGGCGCGGTCGACCTGGCGGCGGCCGAGCGGCTGCTGGCTGACGCCCGGCTGCTGGTCATCAACGCCGCATCCAACGTGCTCGGCACGCCGCTGCCGGTGCGCGAGCTCGGCATTCTGGCCAAACGCGCGGGCGCGCTGGTGCTCGTCGACGCTGCACAGGCTGCGGGCCACCTGCCGTTCGACGTGGGCAGCATGCCGATCGACCTGCTGGCCTTCACCGGACACAAGGGCCTGCTCGGCCCGCAGGGCACCGGCGGCCTGTGGGTGCGCGACGGCGTGGAGCTCGAGCCGCTGCTGCTGGGTGGGTCGGGCGGCGATTCGCTCACGCCCGAGATGCCGGAGGCCTACCCGGATCACCTCGAGGCGGGCACGCAGAACGCGCCGGGCATTGCCGGGCTGCTGGCCGGCATCGAGTGGCTGGCGGTGCGCGACGTCGCCCAGCTCCACGAGCATACCAGCGCACTGAAGCTGCGGCTGCGCGAGGGCCTCGCCGCGCTCGAGGGCGTGCGCGTTCTGGGCCCACCAGCGCCGGACGGACCGGCCGTCGTCACGATCGTCGACCGGCGGCTGGATGCAGCGGCGCTGGCCACGCGGCTGGACCGCGAACACGGCGTGCTGGCACGCGCCGGACTCCACTGTGCGCCGGACACGCACAAGCTGCTCGGTACTGATCGTAGCGGTGCGCTACGGCTGTCACTGGGCTGGGCGACGACGGCGGAAGAGGTCGAGCACGCGGTCCGTGCCGTGGCCGTGTGCACCGGGCCACAGCCGCGGACGGTGGCGCCCAGCGCCAGGCGCCGGCATGCCCTGCGGAAGCACGCCTCGTGAGACTGTTCGTTGCCGCGAACATGCCGGCAGCGGATCGGCGCCGCCTGCACCGAGCGAGCCGGCCACTCCATGAGTCGGGGCTGCCGGTTCGCTGGCTGCCGCCGGAGAACTATCATCTGACACTGAAATTTCTGGGCGAGGTGCCGCCCGAAGAGCTGGATCGGATCCGCGACGTCGTGGCCGATGTCGCGGCGAAATCGTCGCCGTTCAAGATGCGGCTGAGCGGCTTTGGCGCGTTTCCGTCGCTGCGCCGGCCGCGCGTGATCTGGGTCGGCGCCGAGCCGATACCGGAGATGCGCGCGTTGAAGCACGACCTCGAGTGGGAGCTCGCGTCGCTCGGCTTCGAGCGCGAGCTGCGCGCCTTCCATCCGCACGTCACGATCGGCCGCGCGACGCCCGAGTCGCGGGCCGGCAGCTTCCGCGACCTCGAGGACATGGTCGCCCAGCTGCAGTTCCAGGCGACGATCTCGCTCAAGAGCGTCGAACTCATGCGCAGCCGTCTGCTGCGCGGCGACGCGGACTACGAAGCGGTTGCGCGCCTGCCCCTCGCCGGCACGGCCGCACGGTCGCAGCGGAGCGGAGGCGCGGCTTGATCCTGCTCAGGTTGGTCGGTGGCTGTATCGGCCGTCTCATCGCACTCGCTCTGCTCCTGCTGCTCGGCGTGCTCGCATGGCTGAATCGGGACCGCCTGGCCGACTACTGGAACGCGCTGCGCGGTGGCGACACCGCCGTTGAGGCACCTTCGCCCGAGCTCGCCGACGAGGCCGAGTCGAAGCTGGCGCGCCTGCAAAGCGCCGAGGCGCCCGAGCGGATCGCGTTGGGCGAGGCCGAGGTGCAGAGCCTCATCGACTACCGTATCGACGCGGGGCTGCCAGACTATCTGATCGACCCGGTCGTGACGCTCGAAGATGGTCGTATGGGGATCGCCGCGCGGGTGCCGACCGAGGCGGTGCCCGATCTACCCGGCGCCGGTGAGCTGGCGACACTGCTGCCCGATACCACAGACGTCGCGGCGCGCGCGCAGATCCTGCCACTCGAAGCCGGTCGCGTCGCCCTGGCCATCGACGAGATGACCGCGGCCAGGATCCCGCTGCCGGCGAGGATGATTCCTTCGCTGCTGCGCCGCATCGGCCGCAGCGATGAACCGGGTTTGCCGGCCGACGCCATTCCGCTGCGGCTGCCACGCGGCGCCTGCTCGGCTTACATCCGTGGCGATTCCCTGGTCCTGCTGACGCGCCTGAACGGCCAGCGCTGCAACTGACATGGCGCGCATCCTGGTGGTCGATGACGAGGAGGGAATCCGGCGCACGCTGCGCCAGCTCTTGGAATACGAAGGGCACGAGGTGCGCACAGCGGAGAGCGGGGGTGAGGCGCTGACCAACTACGAGAGCTTCAAGCCGCACCTGAGCTTCCTCGACGTCAAGATGGCGCGCATGGATGGACTCGAGGTCCTCGGCCGCATCCGTGAAATCGATGCAGCCGCTCTGGTCGTCATGATCAGCGGCCATGGCACCATCGAGACGGCCGTCGAGGCGACCCGGCGCGGCGCCTACGATTTCCTCGAGAAGCCGCTCGACACCGACCGCATCCTTCTCACCATCCGCAACGCGCTGCAGCACGAGCGGCTGGAGCAGGAAAACGCAAGGCTGCGTGGCGAGATCGAGACCCGCTACGAGATCGTGGGGCAGAGCTTCGCGATCCGGCAGGTCCTCGAGCGCATCGAAAAGGTCGGGCCGACGGACGCGCGCGTGCTGATCACAGGTGACAATGGCACGGGTAAGGAGCTGGTCGCGCGCGCGCTGCACCGGCTGTCGGCACGCGCCGAGCAGCCGTTCGTCGAGGTCAACTGTGCGGCGATCCCGTCCGAACTGATCGAAAGCGAGCTGTTCGGCCACATGAAGGGCTCCTTCACCGGCGCGACCGCCGACCGCGCCGGAAAGTTCGAGCAGGCGCACGGTGGCACTCTGTTCCTGGATGAAATCGGCGACATGAGCCCGGCCGCGCAGGCCAAGGTCCTGCGCGCGCTGCAGGAGGGCATCATCACGCGCGTGGGCGGCGAACGGCCGATTCAGGTCGATGTGCGCGTCATCGCCGCCACGAACAAGGAGCTGTCCAGGGAGATCGAGGCCGGCCGCTTCCGCGAAGACCTGCTTTTTCGCCTGAACGTCGTACCGATCCACGTGCCCGCCTTACGCGAGCGCCGGGATGACATTCCGATGCTGGCCCGCCACTTTGCGCGTGTCGCCGAACAGGAGCAACGGCTGCAGCCGCGGCGGTTCGCCGATGACGCGCTGCTGCTGCTGCAGCGCATGGACTGGCCGGGAAATGTCCGCGAGCTGCGCAACACCGTCGAGCGTCTGATGATCCTGGGCCGGGGCCACGAGATCAACGCTGCGGATGTCGAGCGCCTGGTCGGCATGCCGCAGGAGAGCGGATTGGCCGGCGACCTGCTCGGCGCGCCGACGTTCGCGGCATTCAAGGAGCGCGCGGAGCGCGCCTACATCCTGGCCAAGCTGCGCGATCACGACTGGAACGTGAGCGAAACGTCTCGAACGCTCGAGATGCCTCGCTCGAACCTGTACAAGAAGATCGAGAAGTACGGCCTCGTACGAGAGGACCGCTGAACGCGACGCTGGCCTATGCGCTGCTCGCGCTGCTCTGGGCCGCCTGCGCCACCTCAGGCGGCGCGCTGCTGGCGCTGCTGGCAACGCGGCTGCACCCGGCGCTTTCGTTCCGCCGGCTGTGGGTCTTCTACTCACTGCTTCTCGGCGTCTTCGTGGCGGTCGTCTTCGCTGTCGGTATCCTGTAGCGCTTGCACGTCTGCGCAGCCTGCACCAGAATTTGCGGGTAGGTAGCACTCCGCAGCACCGGTCGAAGAGGAGCAGTCATGCGTACCACGCAGAAGAGCCGCTCGCCCGTCACGGGAGCGACGCCGGCAGCAGCGGCCAGTAGCGCGGCGGCGCCGACCTTCCAGAATTTCGTGGCGGGAGAATGGCGCGGGCCTGCAGCTGGCGAATACTTCGAGAACCGCAATCCGGCGGATCGCGAGGATCTGATCGGCCGTTTCCCGCGTTCCGCTGCGCGGGATCTCGAAGGCGCAATCGTATCGGCGCGGCGCGGCTTCGAGGTCTGGCGCCGCACGCCCGGACCCGCGCGCGGCGACGTGATTCGCCGCGCCGGCGACCTTCTGGCCCAGCGCAAGGAGGAGATCGCGCGCGCGATGACCCGCGAGATGGGTAAGGTGCTCACGGAAACGCGCGGCGACGTGCAGGAGGGCATCGACACCGCGTATTACGCCGCGACTGAGGGGCGCCGGTTGTTCGGGCATACCGTGCCCAGCGAATTGCGCGACAAGTGGGCAATGACGTACCGCCGGCCGATCGGCATCTGCGGTCTCATCACCCCGTTCAACTTTCCGCTGGCCATTCCGACGTGGAAGATGTTTCCCGCCCTAGTCTGCGGGAATGCCGTCATCTTCAAGCCGGCCGAGGACGTGCCGCACACCGCCACGCTGCTGGTCGAGATCATGCTCGAGGCCGGATTGCCCGCGGATGTCATTCAGCTGCTCCACGGATACGGCGAAGAGATCGGCGCCGCGCTGGTGGAGAGCCCCGAGGTAGCGGTGATCTCCTTCACCGGATCGACCGCCACGGGCGCCCGCATCGGCGAGGTGTGCGGACGCATGCACAAGCGGCTGTCGCTCGAGATGGGAGGCAAGAACGCACAGATCGTGATGCCGGACGCCGACCTGGATCTCGCCCTGGAGGGCGTGCTCTGGGGCGCGTTCGGAACCACAGGCCAGCGCTGTACGGCCACCAGCCGGCTGCTGCTGCATCGCGACATCCACGATCGTTTCCTGGACGCCCTGGTCGAGCGCGCTCGACATCTCCGCCTCGGCGATGGCCTGCGCGGCGACGCCGAGGTGGGGCCGCTGATCAATCAGGATGCGCTCGCCAAGGTGGAGCGGTATGTCGAGATCGCGCGCGAGGAGGGTGATGAAATCCTGTGTGGCGGCCGGCGACCCGCGCGCCGCCCGGAGCTGGAGCGCGGCTTCTTCTTCGAGCCGACCGTGCTTCGCGGCGTGCGACCCGGCTCGCGCCTCGCCTGCGAGGAGGTATTCGGTCCGGTCCTCAGCGTGATGCAATTCGACGATCTCGATGATGCGATCGCCATCAACAATGAAGTCCCCTACGGGCTGTCCAGCTCCATCTACACACGTGACGTTCGCACCTCGTTTCGTGCGTTACAGGAGCTCGACAACGGGATCACGTACGTGAATGCGCCTACCATTGGCGCCGAGGCCCACCTCCCATTCGGTGGTGTGAAGCAGACCGGTAACGGGCATCGCGAGGGTGGCTGGGAAGTCTATGACTTCTACAGCGAGACGAAGGTCCTCTACATCGACTTTTCCGGGAAACTCCAGCGGGCACAGATCGACAACTACGAGGCCGGACCCTACTGAGGCTGCCCCCTTTGACAGATGGTAGAGCTTGTTCCATCTTCCGTGGTGGCCTCGACGGATGCGTCTCAAACGGAGACTGCTTCGCCGCCGCTCGGCGGCGTCGCGCGATGCCGCGTCACCTCTCTTGGCCGCTGGGTCTGGGAGTGGACCAAATCACTCGCTGTCGCGTTCCTGATATTTCTGCTGATCCGAACCTTCCTGGTCGAGGCCTTTCGCATCCCGACCGGAAGTATGGAGCAGACACTGCTCGTCGGGGATTTTCTTCTGGTCAATAAAGCCGTGTACGGCGCGCAAATTCCGGGCACGAAGGCCCACCTGCCGGCGTTCAGTGAGCTGCGCCGTGGCGATATCATTGTGTTCCTGCCACCGCACGACCCCATGAAGCACTACGTGAAACGCATCGTGGGTCTGCCCGGTGATACGCTGCAGATGGTCGACAAGGTGCTGCTCCGGAATCGGCAGCGCGTGCGCGAGCCGTACGTGCGCCACGCCGATCGATTGGGCGATCCGCACCTGGACGAGATGCTCTGGCAGCGCGATCATCTGGTGAGCGGCTACGCTGCTCCCTTCTACCGGCCGACCCGCGACCACTGGGGACCGCTGGTCGTGCCGCCCGGAAAGGTCTTCGTGCTGGGCGACAACCGGGACGACTCGGAGGACTCCCGCTACTGGGGCTTCGTCGACGAAGCCGCGATCCGCGGACGGCCACTATTCGTCTACTACTCCTTCGATCCGCGTGCGCTGACACCGCTGCCCTGGCTGACCGACATCCGTTGGCAGCGGATTGGCGGTCTGGTCGAGTGACGACTTCGCCGTCCGGCCCGAGCGCCGGAGAGCAGGCATATGCCGGTGCCCGAATGCACCGGCCAGCGGAATCCGCTGCCGGATTCCAAACGTGGCAAGGATCCCCGCAGCCGCTGTGCTGACGCAGCCCCGGAGCCCCGCATGAGTTTCTCCACCACGCCTCGTCGTCGCCTTGCGGACGAAAGCTCGCTCGATCAGTACCTGAAGGAGATCAGCGCCTACCCGCTGCTCCGACGTGAGGACGAAGTCGAGCTCGCCAAGCGGATCCGCACCGGCGACCCCGAGGCGCTCGACAAGCTCGTCCGATCGAATCTCCGCTTCGTCGTCTCCGTCGCCAAGAAATACCAGAATCAGGGCGTCGCGCTCGGCGACCTCATCAACGAAGGAAATCTCGGCCTGATTCGAGCCGCACATAAGTTCGACGAGACCAAGGGGATCAAATTCATCTCCTATGCCGTATGGTGGATCCGACAGGCCATCCTGCAAGCCCTCGCCGAGCAGAGCCGCATTGTGCGGGTGCCCCTCAATCGTGCCGGGGCGCTCCACAAGATCGGCAAGCGGACATCGCTTCTGCTCCAGGAGCTCGGCCGCGAACCCACCGTCGAGGAGATCGCTGATGAGCTCGAGCTGTCCCATGACGAGGTGGAACGCACCCTCGCGATTTCGCAGTCGCACCTCTCACTCGATGCGCCGCTGACTCCCGGCGAGGACAACCGGCTGCTCGATTATCTGCCCGACGCCGTTTCACCCGGTCCCGACGACGAAACCTACGACCGCGCCCTGTCCAACACGATCGAAGAGGCCCTCGCCACCCTCAAGGAGCGAGAGGCCAAGGTGCTGCGCCTCTATTTCGGGCTCGATGGCCAGGATCCCATGACGCTCGAGGAGATCGGGTCGCTGTTGGGCATCACGCGGGAGCGCGTACGTCAGATCAAGGAACGCGCGCTGCTGCGCCTGCGCCACGCCTCGCGCGCCCGTTTCCTCGAGACATTCCTCGGGCAATGACACGCATCCGGCCGCATCGGTCCCCTCCGCGTTACTCGCGCTGGGGCTGGCGCGGCCGGCATCGTCCCGCCCGCGCGCAGCCATCGCCACAGCTGGCTCTCCCAGCGCGTCATGAGCGGAGCCCGATCCCAGGACCCTCGAGCCCGACCGGTTGACGCCCCTCAGCCGCGCAAATATCTTTCAAAGCTGTTCCGCGACCCGTGGTTTCATATCCTGGAAGCGCAATGAAGACGTATACGCCGAAGCCGACCGAGATCGAGCGGCGCTGGTGGATCGTGGACGCCGACGAGCAGGTGCTCGGGCGGCTGGCGAGCCGCATCGCGCAGGTGCTGCGCGGCAAGCACAAGCCGATGTTCACGCCCCACCTGGATATGGGTGACTACGTCATCGTCATCAATGCGGAGAAGGTGCGTCTGACCGGCGCCAAGGCGGACCAGAAGACGTACTTTCGCCACACCGGATACGTGGGCGGCGGTAAGCTGATCCCGTTTCGGCGTATGCAGGAACAGCATCCGGAGCGCGTGATCGAGCTCGCCGTGAAGGGAATGCTGCCGAAGAACAATCTTGGACGTCTGATGCGGCGTAAGCTCAAGGTGTACGCGGGGACGGAGCATCCGCACGAAGCGCAGCAGCCCCAGCGACTGGAGATCTGAGATGGCCGAGCTGGAGCAATTTCATGGGGTTGGCCGGCGCAAGACGTCGGTCGCACGGGTCTATCTGCGGCCGGGCAGCGGCCAGTGGGCGATCAACGGGCGGGGTCTGGACCAGTACTTTCCGCGGCCTTCGCACCGGCAGATGGTGGTCGAGCCGTTGACGCACACGCAGACGCAGTCGCGCTTCGATGTGGTGGTGCGGGTCGACGGCGGCGGGCCGACGGGCCAGGCTGGCGCGATTCGGCTCGGTCTGTCGCGCGCGCTGCTGAAACATGATGAGGACTTGCGGTCGGCGTTGCGGGTTCGCGGCATGTTGACGCGTGATCCGCGCGAAGTCGAGCGCAAGAAGCCCGGTCGGCCGAAGGCGCGCAAGCGGTTCCAGTTCTCGAAGCGCTGAGCGAATCAGCGATCCTACACACCGCTGGACGGCATGCCAGGGTCCCTGCGGGGCGGCATGGCGGGTGAACGCGGTGGAAGAACAACCCAGGCGACAGGCGACGCGTAGCGAATGGCGGAGACACAGCTCAACGATCTGCTCGAGGCCGGTGTCCATTTCGGGCACCAGTCCAGCCGCTGGAATCCCAAGATGCGCAAGTTCATCTTCGCGCAGCGTCATGGGATCCACATCATCGATCTGAAGAAGACGCAGGCGGCGCTGGACGTAGCGAAGCAGGCGGCCCGTCATGTGACCCTGGAGGGCGAGAAGATCCTCTTCGTGTGTACGAAGCGCCAGCTGCGCATGATCGTCGAGCAGGAGGCCGCGCGCTGCGGCTCGTTCTACGTGACGGAGCGCTGGCTCGGCGGCACACTGACCAACTTTTCGACGATCAAGAAGCAGATCCGTCGTCTCAAGGAGCTCGAGCGCGGGCTGGAAGAGGGCAGCTACGAGTTCTATACGAAGAAGGAGCAGCTACTGCTCGAGCGCGAGCGCCAGAAGCTCGACAAATACCTGGCCGGCGTGAAGGATATGACGCGCTTGCCCGGCGCGCTGTTCGTGGTCGACGCACGCAAGGAAATGATCGCGGTGCGTGAGGCGAACAAGCTCGGCATTCCGGTGATCGCGATCACCGATACCAATGCGGATCCGGATTTGATCACGTTCCCGGTCCCGGGCAATGACGATGCGATCCGCTCCGTGTCTTTGATCACGCACGAGATCGCGGAGGCGATCGCGGAGGCCCGTCGCCAGCTGCCGCCCGAGGAGCGACGCCGGTCAGAGGCAGCCGAGACGACGACCTACTCCTCGGAAGTCGGGCAGACGGAGGAGGCCGAAGAGAAGCGACCGCGCCGCCGGCCGCGCCGCCGCCGCCGGCCGCGTCCGGAGCTGATCGCCAACATTCGTCCGGGCGAGGAACAGGAAGAGGGCGGCGAGTAGGCAGCCAGGTGGCCATTCGCTGAGCGCGTGCCGGAAAGCGCTGCAGCGCTGCAGCCGTGCAGCCCTGCGGCGCTTTTTTGCGGCTCGGAGCGTGCCGTGCCGTACCATGAGAACCTACAGGAGAGCGATTGAAGGGGGCTGGGAATGGCGATCACTGCTGCAGATGTGAAGGTGCTGCGCGATCGGACGGGTGCGGGGATGCTCGAATGCCGGAACGCGCTTACGGAAGCAGGCGGCGATGTGGAAGCTGCGATCGATCTGTTGCGCGCGAAGGGTGCGGCGAAGGCAGCGAAGCGGGCGGGTCGCGAGACGCGGGAGGGCGCGATCGGTAGCTATATCCACATGGGCGGCAAGATCGGCGTTCTCGTGGAGGTCAACTGCGAGACGGACTTCGTCGCGCGCACCGAGGAGTTCCAGTCGCTGGTGCGCGATATCGCGATGCATGTGGCGGCGTCGGCACCGCTGGCAATCAGCGCGGAGGAGATTCCACAGGACGTGCTGGAGCGGGAGCGGGCGGTGTACGCCGAGCAGGTGAAGTCCGAGAGCAAGCCCGACAACATCCGGGACAAGATCGTGCAGGGGAAGATGCAGCGCTTCTACAAGGACAGCGCATTGCTCGATCAGCCTTTCGTACGCGAGCCGGACAAGACGGTGCGCGAGGTTGTGACCGCGGTCTCGGCCAAGACAGGCGAGAACATCACGATCCGACGGTTCGCGCGTTACGCGCTCGGCGAGTAGGCGCCCACTTCGCCAACAGAGGGAGTCGGCATGCAGCAGGAACTCCGCTATGGTCGTGTGCTGCTGAAGCTGAGCGGTGAAGCATTGGCCGGGGATCAGGGCTTCGGCATCGCGCCCGCGGTCGTCGAACGAGTGACTGAGGAGATTCGCGAGGTGCATCGCCTGGGCACGGTCCTGGGCGTGGTCATCGGGGGTGGCAACATCGTGCGGGGCGGCCACGCGAGCGCGGAAGGCATGGACCGCGTGAACGCCGATTACATGGGTATGCTCGCAACCGTGATCAACGCACTCGCGCTACAGGACATGCTCGAGCGGAAGAACGTGGAGACGCGGGTCATGACGGCGATTCGGATGGAGCAGCTTGCCGAACCGTATATCCGCCGGCGTGCACTACGGCACCTCGAGAAAGGTCGCGTCGTGATCTTTGCTGGCGGTACTGGCAATCCGTATTTCTCGACCGATACCGCAGCGGTGCTTCGGGCCATCGAGATGACCGCGGATGTCGTGGTCAAGGCGACGAAGGTGGACGGCGTGTACACGGCGGATCCGATCAAGGACCCGTCTGCCGAGTTCATCCCGAAGGTCAGCTTCCAGGAAGTGCTTGCGCGCGAGCTCGGGGTGATGGACGCAGCAGCATTCTCGCTGTGCAAGGACAACGGGTTGCCGATCATCGTGCTCAACTCACAGCGAGCCGGCGCAGTCGCCGCGGCAGTGCGCGGCGAGCGAGTCGGCACGCTGGTTTGCTGATGGCGTGCCGCGTATCTTGGCGGGCACCAAACCCTGTGCAGATCAGGACCAGGAGGCGAAATGCCGACGATAGCGGAAGCGCGCGCGCAGATGGATCGGGCGATCGAGGCGCTGCGGCGGGAGTTCGCGGCCGTCCGCACGGGCAAAGCGACGCCAACGCTGATGGACACGGTGCGCGTCGAGGCGTATGGCGCCAAGATGCCGCTCAATCAGGTGGCGACGGTGAGCGCGCCGGAACCACGGTTGATCGTGATTCAGCCTTGGGACAAGGGGCTGATCAAGGATATCGAGCGGGCAATCATGGAGGCGGATCTCGGCCTCAACCCTGCCAACGACGGCACCCTCGTGCGCGTGCCGGTTCCGCCCATGACCGAGGAACGGCGGAAGGACATGGTGAAGGTGTTGCACAAGCTGGCTGAGGAGGGCCGGGTCGCCGTCCGGCATGCACGACAGGAGGCGAACAAGCAGATCAAGCAGCGCCAGCAGGACCATGAGCTCAGCGAGGATGATGCTCGACGGCAGCTCGATCAGGTGCAGAAGCTGACTGACGAGCACGTCGAGAAGATCGATCGGCTCCTGGAGGCGAAGGAGCAGGAGGTGATGGAGGTCTGACGGTACCGACGGCAGACCAGACGATGCGTGCCGGGCTGCTTGCAGCCATCAGGCTGGATGGCCGGATACCCGGCCACGTGGCTGTGATCATGGACGGCAACGGCAGGTGGGCGCGCGCTCGCGGCCTGCCCCGGTTCCGCGGCCATACTGCGGGCATGGACGCGGTTCGTGACGTGATCGAGGGCTCGATCGAGGCGGGCGTGCGCGTGCTCACGCTCTTCGCGTTCTCGCAGGAGAACTGGAGCCGTCCGCCCGGTGAGGTCGCGGCGCTCATGAAGCTGCTCCAGACCTACGTGCGTCGGGAACAGGACGAGCTACGGCGGCAGGGCATACGCGTGCGCGTGTTCGGCATGCTCGACGACCTGCCGCCAGGCCCGCGCAAGGCGGTCGCGCAGATCGAGCGGTCTACGGCCGCCGGGCAGCGCCTGCAGGTCAACCTGATGATCAGCTACGGCGGCCGGCAGGAGCTGGTGCGCGCGGCCCAGCGGCTCGTCGACCGCGTGCTGCGAGGCGAGTTGGCGGCTGAGCAGATCGACGAGCAGACCATGGCCGCCGAGCTGTACACTGCGGGCATGGCCGACCCGGATCTGCTGATCCGCACATCCGGCGAACAACGGATCAGCAACTTTCTCCTCTGGCAGCTCGCATATACAGAGCTGTTCATCACGCCGGTACTGTGGCCGGACTTCCGACGGGAGCACCTGTTCACCGCGATCCGCGACTACCAGCAACGAGAGAGGCGCTTCGGCCGCGTCGGCGCGGTCTGATCGATGATTCACAAGGAGCTGGCGCAGCGGGTCCTCGTTGCAGCGGTCGGGATACCGCTCGCTGTCGTTGCCATGTACATCGGCGGCTATGCGCTGGGTGGCGTGTTGGGGGTGATCGCGGCGCTGTCGGCGCGCGAATTCTATGCGCTTGCGACCTCACGCGGCGACGACCCCTACACGGTGTTCGGCATGATCGGCTCGGCGCTGCTGGTCGTGGTGGCGAGCGGCGTGCCGTCCGAAGCGAGCGCGACGCCGCTGTTCTGGGCGATCGCGCTGGCGCTCTTCCTGATCACGGCAAGCGCGGCGCTCTGGACCCGTCCGGCCGAGCGTGACCCGTTGTCGGCGGCCGCGATCACGGTTGCCGGCGCGGTCTACACCGGCGGTACGCTCGCCTATGCCCTGTTCCTACGACACGCGCCGCACACCGACGGAATGTCCGCGAGCGCGGCTCTCGCGGGCACGGCACTCCTCGCGTTCCCCGTGGCCATGACCTGGATCAACGACTCGTTGGCCTATTTTGCGGGGCGGGCGCTCGGGCGACGCAAGCTGATCCCGCGCGTGAGCCCCGGGAAAACGGTCGAGGGTGCGATCGCCGGCCTGGTCGGCACCACACTGGTCGGCGGGCTGTACGCGGCATTCGTGCTGCAGGCATGGACCGGCTGGCCGGTGCCGGTGCTCGGCGGTGCGGCGGTGGCGCTGGTACTGGCGGCGGCCGCCCAGGTCGGCGATCTGGTCGAATCGCTGCTGAAACGCTCGGCAGGGGTCAAGGATTCGGGCGCATTGATTCCGGGCCACGGCGGCGTGCTCGACCGCTTCGACGCGTTGTTCTTCACGCTTCCCATCGGCTACTGGTGCCTGCGCCTGGTGATGGGCTCCGCCACCCCGCTCTGAGACGTGTCCAGAGGCGTCGCAGTTCTCGGTTCGACCGGCTCGATCGGACGTAGCGCGTTGGCGGTCCTCGAGCGGCACGCGGATCGATTCCGGGTCGTCGCGTTGAGTGGCGGGCGGCGCGTCGATGTGCTGCGCGAGCAGGTGCAGCGACATCGGCCGGAGCTGGCGGTCGTGGCAGACTGCGCGACGACGTTGCCACAGACCATCGGTCCGACGCGCTGGCGTGCCGGGCCGGTGGCCGTGCTGGAGGCGGCGTCACACCCCGAGGCGGACGTCGTGTTGAACGCGATCGTCGGGGCCGCCGGGCTCGAGGCGTCGCTGGCCGCGTTGCGAGCGGGCAAGCGGTTGGCTCTGGCGAACAAGGAGTCGCTGGTTGTCGGTGGCCCGCTCGTGCTGGACGCGCTCGCAACCGGTGGCGAGCTCGTGCCGGTCGACAGCGAGCACAGCGCAATCCTGCAATGCATGCTCGGCGCGGCGGCGAGCTCTGTGCGTCGGATTATCCTGACGGCCTCCGGTGGACCGTTCCGTGAGCAGGCCCGGGCCGCACTCGTCGAGGTCACGCCGGCGGACGCGCTGCGCCACCCGACCTGGAACATGGGTTCGAAGATCACCATCGATTCCGCCACGCTGGCCAATAAAGCGCTCGAAGTGATCGAAGCCCATTTCTTGTTCGGTCTGCCGTACGACCGGATCGAGGTCGTCATCCATCCGCAGTCGATCGTGCATTCCCTCGTTGAATTCGAGGACGGCTCCGTGCTGGCGCAACTCGGCTGGCCGAGCATGGAGCTGCCGATCCTGTACGCACTGTGTCACCCTGAACGGGTAAAGGACACGACCATGAATTTCGACCCGGTGGGCGCGGGTCCATTGACCTTCGAGCGACTCGAAATGGAGCGCTTTCCGGCCTACGCACTCGGCATTTCAGCCGGCCTGCGCGGCGGCACCGCGCCGGCACTGTTCAACGCCGCCAATGAGGAGGCGGTCGGCGCGTTTCTGCGCGGAGCGCTGCGCTTTCTCGGGATCGCAGACGTGATCGCCGGGGTATTGGAGCGCCACGAAGCGGAGCCCGTGGATTCCCTCGAGACTGTGCTGGCGGCCGATCGCGCCGGGCGCGCTACGGCACGGCGACTGATCGACGAATGCTGACCACCATTCTGGCCACGATCCTGGTTCTGGGCGTGCTGATCTTCGTGCACGAGCTGGGACATTTCTGGGCCGCGAAGCTCGCAGATATCGAAGTTCCTCGCTTCTCCATCGGCCTCGGCCCGAAGATGCTCGGCTTCCGCCGAGGCGAAACGGAATACGTGATCTCGTGGCTGCCGCTCGGCGGCTACGTGCGTATGGCAGGGATGGAGGAACTCGAGAGCATCGAGGGTGGGCAGCTCGAGCGGCAATCCGTTCCGGTCGCCGACCTGGGATTGCTCGGCGAAGAGGAAGGCCCGGAACACCGCCCGAGTTCGCGAGACTTCGAGTCCAAGTCCGTGCCGGTGCGGGCGGCAGTCATCGCCGCCGGCGTGACGATGAACCTGATCTTCGCATTCGTTGCCTACAGCGCAGAGGCCCTGGCGTGGGGCGTGGCCGAGGTGCCGGATGCCAGAATCGCCAGCGTCACGGCCGAGACGCTGCCGCAGGGTGCCGAGTCACTCGCCTCGTTGCCGGCGGGCGCGGAGGTGGAGTCTGTCGGTGGCAAGGAGGTCTCGGACTGGCAGGATCTCCAGTTCACGATCGCGGCTGCGTCGGCCGGCCCGACGGAGCTGCGCCTGGCGGACGGAAGCAGTGTGCGGCTGGAGCTGGCCGAGGATCCGGACGCGCGCGCGGCGCTGCTCCGCTCCATCCGGCCGGTATTCGAGCTCGAGCCGGTCCTGGGCGTAGTCGGACGCGGTCAGCCGGCCGACGTCGCGGGCTTGCGACCCGGTGACCGTGTGCTGAGCGTGGCCGGCTCACCGATCAGGACCTGGGAAGACATGGTGAGCATCGTGCAGTCGAGTCCCGTCACGCCGCTGTCGTTCGTGGTTCAGCGCGACGGTCAGACACACGCGCTGACGGTCACTCCCGAACGCCGCGCCGGCGCCGGCGGCGCGGTCATCGGCCAGATCGGCGTGCAAAGCGTCGTGCCCATCGAACGACCGGGCCCGGTCGGCGCACTGGTTCACGGCGCCCAGCAGACGTGGTACTGGCTCGCTTTCACCGTGGAGTTCCTGGTCGATCTCATCACCGGCCAGGCGTCGCCACGCAACGTCGGCGGCCCGATCCTGATCGGTCAGTTGAGCGGCGACGTGGCGCGAGCCGGCATCCAGGCTCTGGTCGGCTTCATGGCGCTGCTGTCGATCAATCTGGCGGTGTTCAACCTGCTGCCGATCCCGGTCCTCGATGGAGGTCAGCTCGTCTTTCTGGCGATCGAAGGTGTGCGAGGTCGAGCGCTATCGCTCGAGCAGCGGCTGCGCTTGACGCAGGTCGGACTCGTGTTTCTGGTTGGCCTGATGGTCTGGGTCATTGCAAACGACCTGCTGCGGCTGTTCGGACTCTGAGCGCGCTGTTACGAGCGTCACAACATCAGCCGCAGCTGAGCTGGCTCGGTGCGTCGCCGCAGTGCAGTCACATCGATCGGCTCGAGCGCTTCGTCGGGGCGTCCGACCCATAACGGCCCGGCGTAGCCGGCCCGCGCCAGTGCACCACCCACGGTGTCGAGGGCCAGGCCACCATGATTGCAGTGCTCACTCAGGTGCGCCAGCACGATCCCGCCCAACCCGGGGTGATTCAGCTCCCGCGCGAGCTCGGCGGCCGCTCCATTCGACAGGTGGCCGTGACTCGAAGCGATCCGCTGCTTGACCGACCACGGATACGGCCCGTTCCAGAGCATGACATCATCGTGGTTGGCCTCCAACACGAGCAGATCGCAGCCGCCCAGTGCCGCACGCACGCCCGCAGTCGGGCGACCGAGGTCCGTCGCAATGCCGAGTTTGATGCCGCTGTCGGTGTCCATGACCGCAACGGCAATCGGATCGGCGGCGTCATGCACGGTGAGGAACGGACACACCTGCAGCGTACCGATGCTGAAGGGCATGGTGCCGGTGTAGGCCACGACTCGCTCGCTGCCGTTGAGCAGTCGTGCACAGACGGAGTGCGTTCGCTCGCTGATGTACAGTGGCACGTCGAAACGCCGCGCGAGCACGCCCATCCCGCGGGTGTGATCGCCATGCTCGTGGGTGATCAGAATGGCCGCGAGGGTGTCGGCGCGGAGGCCAATGCCGTGCAGGCGCCGCTCGAGGTCGCGGCCGCTGAAGCCCGCGTCGATCAGGATCCGCGTCGTGCCGGACTCGACGAGCGTCGCGTTCCCCTTGCTTCCAGTGCCGAGAACCGTGACCCTCACGCGACCATCCCGCCCGCGATTTCGGCCGCCTGACGCAACAGCGACTCCTGCGAACCGCTGAGCTCGATACCACGTCGGCCCATCACCGTGCGCGCGACGCCGACCAATCGATCAATGTCATACTCGACCAGGTCCTCGCCGCTGCCCCAGCGGAACGGCGGTACGTACTTCGGTGGCATGATGGCGCCGAACAGGTTGGCGCCTGCACCCACCACCGTGCCGGTATTCAGCATCAGTCCAATGCCGGTTTTCACGTGATCGCCGAGCAGGCAGCCGATCTTCAGCTCACCCGTGTCGACCTCCCCGGCGGGGGTCCACAGGCGGATGCTGCCGTAATTGTTCTTCAGGTCGCTGTTGGTCGTCAGCGCCCCGAGATTGACCCAGGCGCCGAGGTAGGCGTGCCCCAGAAAGCCGTCATGGGCCTTGTTCGCGTAGCCGAGGACCACGCATTCCTCCATTTCACCGTGGACCTTGCAGACCGGCCCGACCGACACGGCGGTGTAGGAGCCGCCGAGCAGCACGCTGTCACGCGCAACCCAGCTGGGCCCGGCGACGCGACTGAAGGCTTGCACCTTCACGCCGGGCTCGAATAGAACGGGGCCGCCTCGCAGATCGAGCACCACGCCGGGCTCGAGCTCGACGCCAGCGCCGATCAGGAGCGGCTCGCGACCGAGCCGGTAGACGCCGTCGGGCAGCCTTGTGCTGGGCGTGCCTGCGGCAGCGACGATGTCATGCGCGGTTTGCTCGGCGCAGCGAGTGATCAGGTGCCAGACGGCCTCCAGGAGATAGCCGCCGATGCGGTGCACGGGCCAGTCGGGCGCATGCGAATGCGGGGCATCGAGGAACGGCGCTGACGGCGGCTGCACCCCGGCCGGCACGACGCAGCCGCAGATCTGGCCACCGACCTCCAGGAGCGCTGGTCCCGAGGGCAATGGCGGCGCGGCGACATCGCCCAGCAACACCGCGCGCGAGCAGAGTAGCACCGTTCGCACCTGGACTCTGTCCGCCGGTGCCGCAAGCACCGGCCGCGCGTCGGGCTCATCAAAGCCCTGCAGGTGCGGCGCACTAACGTGACCCGCGCAACGCAGCCCGAGCACACGTTCGGCACGGGCGCGCAGCGTTGCGCCGCCGAAGCGCAGCTCGCCGGCCGGTCGGGTCAACGTGAACGGCTGCCAATCGCGCGCGACCCGATCATCGAAGAGCAGGAGCCGCGATGACGATGAGCCAGCCATCAACCGTCCTCGATCACGTCCTCGGGCAACTCGCCGAGCAGTCGTTTCAGATCCCCACTACGCGCCCGTGGCATCACCAGTGTGATGTGGGCCGTGCGAACCACCACGAGACCCTCCGTGCCGAACAGAACGACCTGGCCGTCGTCGCTCCAGCCGATACAATCCCGGGCGCCCACGAAGCGCGCCCCCCCGACGCCGACGTTGCCACTCGCATCGGGTGCGCGGCAGCGGCCGACCGCATCCCAGGATCCGACATCGTCCCAGTCGAAGGTCGCTCGCGCCGCGGCCACCCGCTGGCTCCGCTCCAGCACGCCCTCATCCACCGATAGGTGGGGCGCCCGCTGGAAGAACGCGTCATCGCGGCCTTCGTCGAGGAGTGGCAGCAGGTCCGCGAGCTCGGGCGTGTGCGCTCGTAGCTCGTCTAGGAAGAGGCGGACGCTCCACAGGAAGATGCCACTGTTCCAGAGGTAGCCCCCCTCCTCCAGGTACCGGCGCGCCCGCTCCACGTCCGGTTTTTCCACGAAGCGCTCGACCGCGTATACCCCACCGGACGTCGTGAGTGGCTCGCCCAGCCGCAGGTATCCATAACCGGATTCCGGGCGTGTCGGCTGGACCCCGATCGTGAAGAGACGCTGCGCTCGAGCTGCCAGTCGGGCGAGCATGGCGACCAGCGAACGAAAGGCCGATGCCGGCTCGATGATGTGGTCGGAGTGCAGCGACACCATCACCGCGTCCGGATCGAGCCGCGCAATGCGCGCCGCGGCCCAGGCCAGCACCGGCGCCGTGCCGCGCGAGTCGGGCTCGACCCAGAGCTGATCTCGGGAGAGGGCAGGGGCCGCACGCAGCAGAGGCTCTACGAGGTGGGCGCCGGCGAGGAGCCGAAGCCGATCCGCTGGCACGAGGCCGCCGATGCGGTCGACGGCGTCGGCGATGAGCGGGCGTTCACTGCCCAGCGGTAATACCTGCTTGGGTCGCGCCGGTGTGGAGACCGGCCAGAATCGCGAGCCCACGCCGCCCGCCAGCACCACGGCCCAGAGTGATGGCTCAGGAATCGAAGAGCTCATCGATTCGGGCCAGCAGCTTCTTCGGGCTGAACGGTTTGGTGAGGAAGTCCGTGGCACCCAGCTCGGCAGCCCGTTCGCGATCCGCGTCCTGGCCCTTGGCCGTGAGCATGATGACCGGCGTTGCCTGCCGGTGCGGCAGCTGCCTCAGCTGTGCCAGCACGTCCAGGCCGCTGACGTGCGGCATCATGATGTCGAGCAGGATGAGGTCGATCTCGTCGTCACTGCGCAGACGGTCGAGTGCGCTTCGCCCATCTTCGGCGACCTGCACGCGGTAAGGACCACTCTCGAGTTTCAGCTGTATGATCCGGGCGATGTACGGCTCATCGTCGACGACGAGCACATGCCGGGGATTGCCGCTGGTGTTCGACATCGACGGCCCGTGCGGGTTTGTAGAATTGCGCCGCGATCGTGTCTGCAAGCGGTGAGCCGAAGGCCGCCAACGGCGTCCGCAGGATAGACAGCAACCTGCCGAAAGTCAAGGCAGGAACGGAATTAAGCGGCTTGACACGCTCCTGACGCGCGTCTAAGCTACGCCGCTTCGCCGCGGCGGACCTCACAATGGACAGCCATGTTACGCAGCACCGCACTCTTCATCCTGCTGGCCGCCCTCGCGCTGAGTGCGGCATGTGATGATCCGTTCGGCACCCTCGACTGGCCGGCTGCCACCGCGGTCCCCGATACCGTCGAGCTGTTCTCGCTGGGTCGCTCCGAGCTGCTCGGCCTGCCGTCCGCATTCGACCTGACCGATCAGGGTCGGCGTCGGGTCGTTGTCGAACAGCAGGGCGCGAGTGGCGCGTGGGATATCGCACTGGTCGACGAGGCCGGCGGACTGTCACTCATGCCGCCGGGCGCACTGCAGGGCGTGGCGCCAACCTCGTCCTCGGGCATCCACGTGGTGAGCGGTACCAGCTTCGAGGCGCTCGAGCGGGCGCCGACCGACCGGAGCGCGTTCACCGATTCGCTGACCGTGCCGCTGCGCGTCGGCGCGGTGTACGTGGTTCGCACTCGCCCGCTCAGCCTGGCCTTCGGCCGGTGCGTGTATCATGCCAAGCTCGAGGCGTTGGAGGTCGACGTCGCTGGCGGCACGTTCCTGTTTCACTACATGAGTAATCCGAACTGCAACGACCCCGCGCTCGTGCCGCCCGACGACGATTAGCACATGCTCGATCTGAAGCGGGTCCGGGATGAGCCGGAGCGGGTCCGCGGGCGCCTCGCCGTTCGCGGCAACGCGGAGCCGCTGCGTTTGCTCGATCGCGTACTCGAGCTCGATGAACGTCGTCGTGCGCTGATCGGCGAGACGGACGCGCTGAAGGCCGAGCGCAATGTGATGTCCCCGCGCGTCGCTGAACTCAAGAAGGCCGGCCGGGACGCTGAGGCGGAGCCGGTCATCCGTGAGCTGCGGCAGCTGTCCGATCGCATCGCCGTGCTCGACGCGACCTTATCGGCAGCGGAAGCGGCTCTGCGCGAGCTGTTGCTGCAGATCCCGAATCTGCCGCACGAGTCGGTGCCGCCGGGCGGTGAAGGCGATGCCGTGGTGCAGCGTGAATGGGGCAACGCGCCTGCTTTCGACTTCGAGCCCCGCCCGCACTGGGAGCTGGCCGAACGACTCGGCATCCTCGATCTGCCACGGGGTGCGAAGGTCGCGGGGTCTGGATTCCCCCTCTATGTGGGTGCGGGCGCGCGGCTCGAGCGCGTGTTGATCACGTTCATGCTGGATCTGCACACGCGCGAGCACGGCTATATCGAAGTCGCGCCGCCGTTCCTCGTCAACAGGCAGTCCGCGCTGGGCACCGGCCACCTGCCGAAGTTCGGTGATGACATGTACGAGGTAGCGGCGGACGGCCTGTTCCTGGTGCCAACGGCCGAGGTGCCGCTGACCAACCTGCATGCGGGCGAGCTGCTGGGTCCCGACGCCTTGCCCATCCACTACGTAGCGTACACGCCCTGCTTTCGGCGCGAGGCGGGCGCTCACGGCAAGGACACACGCGGCTTGATCCGCGTACACCAGTTCGACAAGGTGGAGCTCGTCCGGTTCGAGCGGCCGGAACGGTCGGAGGCTGCGCTCGAAGAGCTGACTGGCCATGCCGAGGCCGTGCTACGTCGGCTGGGCCTGCGCTACCGAGTGATCCTGCTACCCGGGGGCGACCTCGGCTTTGCCAATGCCAAGACGTACGACATCGAGGTCTGGGCGCCTGGCATCGGCCGCTGGCTGGAGGTCTCGAGCTGTTCGCTCTACACGGACTATCAGTGTCGTCGCGCCGAGATCCGGTTTCGACCGGAGCCGCAGGCCAAGCCCGAATACCCGCACTCCCTGAACGGCTCCGGTCTGGCCTTGCCACGAACCATGATTGCACTCCTGGAGTCCTATCAGGCTGGAGACGGGTCGATCGCGTTGCCGGAGGTCGTTGCCGAGCTGCTCGGTCGCTCCCGTATCGACTGACCTGCGGATGCGACGGTGAACCGCCGCTACTGGCCCGCCGCGCTCGCATTCATCGCGATCGCGATCTTCGGGTCGTACCTCATTTACACGCAGCATCTGGTGCGCCAGATCGAGCGCGAGGCCGCAATCCAGCGCGAGATGTACGGCCTGATTCAGCGCGGACTGCTCGCCACCGAGCCGGGCGGCGGCGGTGAGCAGGCCGCGCTGTTCGAGCTGCAGCGCCGGATGATCGACCTCGGCGTGCCGATCATCGTGCTGGACCCCGCCGGTCGCCCGTCTGCGTACGAGAACCTGCCCTTCGACGTCGACCCGGCCGACCCCGCGCTGGATCGTCGTCTGCTCGGCTATGCCGCCCGGCTGGCCCAGGAGAATGCGCCCGTCGTCGTGCCCGGCGCCGGCGAGATCTACTTCGGCTCGCCCCCCATTCTGCGCGGCCTGCGCTGGATTCCGTGGCTCCAGGTGTCAGGTGGAGTGGTGGCACTTCTGATCGCGTTCGGCCTGGTGTGGTCGAATGTGCGCGCAGAGCGAGAGCGGCTCTGGGCGGCCATGGCGCGCGAGCTGGCGCATCAGATGGGCACGCCACTGTCGTCGATGTCCGGCTGGCTCGAGGTGCTGCGTCTGCCGCATGACGAACGTGCGGAGCTGGGCGACGACGCGGACATCGCGCACGAGCTGGGCGCGGACCTCGAGCGGCTGGAACGCGTGTCGCGCCGCTTCGAGCTGATCGGCAAACGCCCGCGAATGGAACGGGTCGAGCTGGCCTCGCTGCTGAGCGAGCTCGAGCGCTACCTGCGCCCGCGGCTGCCTCGTCTCGGTGCCGGCGTACGCCTGGGCGTGCGCGCCCGCAGCGGTGTCCCGCCGGTCACGGCCAATCGTGTGCTGCTGCTGTGGGCGCTCGAGAACCTTGTGAAGAACGCACTGGATGCGCTGGCGGGCCGGGGCGGTCGCATTCGAGTTCTCGCGACGGCCGGACCGAACGGTGATCCCCGGCTGCTCGTAGCCGACAACGGGCCCGGCATACCGGGCGCGATCCGGGCTCGACTCTTCGAGCCCGGCACGACAACGAAGTCGGCGGGCTGGGGGGTGGGTCTGTCGCTGGCGCGTCGCATCATTGAAAATCTGCATGGCGGGCGCATTGCGGTGCGTGCGCGGCAGGGTGGTGGTACGGTGTTTGTCATCGACCTGCCGCACTCCGAGCGTCGGCGCTACTGGTTCCGGCGGCCGTAACTGCGGGCGACCCTGCAACCCTGCTGCGAATCAGATGCAGTTCTCGCAAGTACTGAATACACTCAATCCAGAGCAGCGTCAGGCCGTCGAACACGTCGAGGGTCCCTTGCTCGTGCTGGCGGGCGCGGGGTCCGGGAAGACGCGCGTGCTGACGGCTCGTATCGCATTTCTGGTCGAGGAGTGTGGCGTCGATGCGAGCTCGATTCTGGCAGTCACCTTCACGAACAAGGCGGCCGCCGAGATGCGCGATCGTGTGCGACGGCTGCTGGACAGCGAGCCGTCCGGTATGTGGGTGGGCACATTCCACTCGGTGGGCGCGCGCCTGCTGCGACGCCACGCCGATCGCCTGGGCTGGCTGCCGAACTTCTCGATCTACGATGCCGACCAGCAGGTGCGCGAGGTGAAGCGCGTGCTCGAGCGGCTGAACCTGCCGCTCAAGCGCTGGCATCCGAGGGCGGTCCACGCGGCGATCTCGTCAGCGAAAAACCAGCTCATTGCCGCTGACGCATATCCGCTGCCGCCCGGTGACCCGTTCGCGCGCGTGGTCAGCGAGGTCTACCCTCTGTACGGGCAGGCACTGAAGGAGCAGAACGCATTCGACTTCGATGACCTTCTCGTTCGCCCGGTGCAGCTCTTCACCGAGCATGCGGATCTGCTGGAGCGCTACCGGGCGCGCTTCGCCTTCGTGCTCGTCGATGAGTACCAGGACACGAATCACGCGCAGTACCGGTTTCTGCGGCTCCTGGCAGGCGAGCACGAGAATCTGATGGTCGTCGGCGATGACGACCAATCGATCTATCGCTGGCGTGGCGCCGACATCCGCAACATTCTCGACTTCGAGCAGGATTTCACGGGCGCGCGGGTGATACGGCTCGAGCAGAACTATCGCTCGACGTCACGGATCCTGGATGTGGCGAATCACGTGATCGCGCAGAATGTGATGCGCAAAGGAAAGACGCTGCGCACGGAAGCTGGGCCCGGTGAGACGGTCAGCCTGGTCGAGGCGGCCGATGAGCGCGACGAGGCCGAGTGGATCGCAGGCGAGATCCACGCCCGTCTGGCAGGCGAGCCGGACCGCGTGCTGCGCGATTTCGTAGTGCTGTATCGTACGAATGCGCAGTCTCGTGCGCTGGAGGATGTCCTCCGTGCTCGCGACCTGCCGTATCAGATCATCGGAGGAACGCGGTTTTACGAACGACGTGAGATCATGGATGTGCTCGCCTACCTGCGGCTGATCTCGAACCCCGCCGATGCCGGTGCTCTGGATCGCGTGCTGAACTATCCACGCCGCGGCATTGGTGACACCACCCGTACGCGGCTGTTCGCCTGGGCCGCGGAGCGCGGCCTGGCGTCGCTGGAGGCGGCGCGGCAGGCGGCCGCGTGCCAGGCGATCGGAACCGCGGCCTGCGACAGCCTGCGAGGATTCGCCGAGCTGATCGACCGCTTCCGCGCACGAGCCTCGCAGCTGCGGGTTGGCGTGCTGCTCGAGTCGTTGATCGACGAAGTGGGCATCATCGAGGCTCTCGAGGGCGAAGGGCCCGAAGGCGAGGATCGGATCCAGAACGTCGGCGAGCTGATCGCGAGCGCACACGACTTCGATGCACGGCTCGGCGAGTCGGGCGACGGAGACGATGACGATACTGAAGGCCGCGATCTGACATCGCTCGACCTGTTCCTGCAGAAGGTCGCGTTGGTCGCTGACGTCGATCGGCACGACCCATTGGCGCAGGCCGTGACACTGATGACGGCGCACAATGCAAAGGGCCTGGAGTTTCCGTTCGTCTTCGTCAGTGGGCTGGAGGACGGCCTGTTCCCCCTGGCCCGCGCATACGACGAGCCCGAGGAGCTGGAGGAGGAGCGGCGACTGTTCTACGTCGCCGTAACGCGGGCCGAGCGCAAGCTGTATCTGACCCACGCACGATTGCGGCGGCGCGCCGGTGAGGTGATGGCGTCCGTGCCGTCGGGGTTCCTGAGGCCGATCCCGGACTCTCTGCTCGATGAGCGCGTGACGGATCGGCTGCTGCGGCAACGGTCAGAAGGTGGCGCGCGCTGGGGTCGCAGCCGTGGCCTCGGTGCGGGCATGCGGCGGTCGAGGCCGGGCGCGGCCGGCGCCGAAGCGGCGGACGGCCTGGTCATCGACTATTCGGACGCCCAGGACCTGCCCCGTTTCGTCAAAGGCGAGCGGGTCCGGCACCCACAGTTCGGCCGCGGCGTCATCCGGGAGTTGAGCGGCTTCGGTCGCGAGTTGAAGGCGGTCGTCGATTTCGATTCCGTCGGCCGCAAGAAGGTGATGGTTCAGTATGCCAACCTGCAGAAGGAACTCTGATGCGTGCGCGCGGCGGCCGCGGCCCAGCGTCCCGTGACCATTACCGACGCTGAAATCCGCGCGATCGCCGCGCTCGCGCGCCTGCGTTTGGAAGACGACGAGCTTCGAACGCTGACGGCCGAGCTGAATACGATTCTGGCACACGCCGACGCGCTCACCGAGGTCGGCGCCGACGACGGGCCAACATCGTCACCAGCGGCGCAGGTGCAAGGAGGCGTGCCCGCCGCTCCGCTGCGTCCCGACTCCGGCGCGGCCGATGCATTGGTTCGGCCGCTGGAGCAGCTTGCGCCGGACTGGTGCGCCGGCTTCTTCGTCGTGCCGCGTATGGAGGGGCTCGGCGGCGGGGAGGCCGACGAACCGAACGAGCTGCCGTGAGGACGCAGTCTATCCATGAAACCGCGGCAGCGGTCCGCAGCGGTGCCGTGTCGGCCGAGCGGATCGTCGATCGCGCACGTCGCTCCATTGCCGACGATGCTGCCTCGACCCGGGCTGTGCACGCGTTTCTGGCGCTGGCGGGCGAGCGAGCGCTCGAGCGTGCGCGTGCACTGGACCGCCGCATCGCCGCCGGGCTGGACCCGGGACCGTTGGCAGGCGTGACCGTGGCGATCAAGGACAATCTGTGCACGGTCGATCTGCCGACGACCTGTGGCTCGCGCATGCTGGAGGACTACCACGCGCCGTTCGAGGCGACCGCCGTGCGGCGGCTGCGCGAGGCGGGCGCGATCATCGTGGGCAAGACCAACATGGACGAGTTCGCGATGGGATCCTCGACGGAGAACTCGGCCTACGGCCCGACGCGCAACCCGCGCGCGCGTGACCACATACCGGGCGGTTCATCCGGCGGCTCTGCGGCCGCGGTCGCAGCGGAGTTCGTGAGCGCGGCACTGGGCTCGGACACCGGCGGCTCGGTTCGCCAACCGGCGGCGCTGTGCGGCGTGGTCGGGCTCAAGCCGACCTACGGGCGCGTGAGCCGATACGGCCTGATTGCATTCGCCTCGTCCCTCGATCACGTGGGCGTCTTCGGGCGGAGCGTAGCCGATGCTGCCGCCCTGCTGCAGACGATCAGCGGTCATGACCCGCTCGACAGTACGAGTGCGGAGCGGCCCGTCCCCGAGCTACGCAGCACCGGCGCTGCGCCGAACCCGACGCGCCTGGTGGTCGGCATACCCGCGGAGTACCTGCCCGAGGAGTTGCATCCCGGCGTGCGGCAGTGCTTCGATCAAGCGGCCGATCGGCTACGAGCCGCCGGCGCTGATCTGAGAATCGTGAGTCTGCCGCATACGCGCTACGCGATTCCGGCCTATTATGTGATTGCGCCGGCCGAAGCCTCGAGCAACCTGGCGCGCTACGACGGCGTGCGATTCGGCGCGCGCGTAGCCCGCGCCGCATCGATTCGCGACATGTACGAGGAGACGCGCTCACGCGGGTTCGGTCCCGAGGTGAAGCGGCGCATCCTGCTGGGCACGTTCGCACTCTCCGCCGGCTATCATGAGCGCTACTATGGCCGGGCACAACAGGTTCGCGCCCGCATTGCCGCCGAGTTCGAGCGCGCGTTCGCGAGCGGCGTCGATGTGCTGCTCACGCCGACGACACCTGGACCGGCCGGCCGCCTCGGTGAGCACCGGGGCGAGCCCTATGCGGTCTACCTGTCCGACATCTTTACGGTCGCGGCGAACCTCGCGGGACTGCCGGCGCTGTCGTTGCCGATCGGTGAGGTCGGAGGACTGCCGATCGGTGGCCAGCTCATCGCCGGACCGTGGGCGGAGCCAACACTGATTCGCGCTGGGGCCACGATGGAGCGGGCGCTGTCCGGCTGATGCGCTACGAGCCCGCCATTGGTCTCGAGATTCACGTGCAGCTCAGCACGCGCACGAAGCTGTTCTGTGCCGATACGGTCGGGTTCGGTGGCGAGCCCAACTCGCGGGTATGTCCGGTCTGCCTGGGATTACCAGGGGCGCTGCCGGCGTTGAACCAGCACGCAGTCGAGCTGGGTGTGCGCGCTGCGCTCGGGCTGCAGTGTACGGTCGCGCGCAGCAGTCGCTTCGCCCGCAAGAACTACTTCTACCCTGACCTGCCGAAAGGGTATCAGATCACGCAGTTCGACCAGCCACTCGCGTCGAATGGTCGCATCGACCTCGGTGACGATGCGCCCGCCAGGACCATTCGGATCCGGCGCGTCCATATCGAGGAGGATGCAGCCAGGTTGATCCACGATCGCTTCGCCGGGCGAACGGCCGTGGACCTGAATCGGGCCGGCGCCCCGTTGATCGAGATCGTGACCGAGCCGGACCTGCGTTCGCCCGCCGAGGCGCGTGCCCTTCTCGGCGCGCTCAAGCAGCTGCTGCAATACCTCGATGTCAGCGATTGCGAGATGGAAAAGGGCAGCCTGCGGGTCGATGCAAATCTCTCGGTCCGGCCCGCAGGCGCAACCGAGCTCGGGACCAAGACCGAGATCAAGAACCTCAACTCGTTTGCCAGCGTCGAACATGCGCTGACCGTCGAATGCGCGCGCCACATCGCCGTGCTCGACCAAGGGAGTCGCGTGGTGCAGCAGACCATGCTCTGGGATGCGACGACGCGGACGACGCGGACCATGCGCTCGAAGGAGGAGGGTAGCGACTATCGGTACTTTCCCGATCCTGATCTGCCACCATTGGTCCTCGACGAGCGGTTCCTGGAATCCGTCCGCGCGCAACTGCCGGAGCTCCCGCGCGCGAAGCGCCGGCGCCTGCAGTCGCAGTACGGGATTCCGGCGTACGATGCCACGCTGCTCAGTGCCGATCGGGCCACCGCGGACTTCTTCGAGCAGGTCGTCAGCCACGGCGCTGCTGCAAAGGCCGCCAGCAACTGGATCATGACCGAGCTCCTGGCGTGGTCGCGTGGACGCGGACAGCTACCTGCAGCGCTGCCGTTCGGTCCCGCGCAGCTGGCCGAGCTAATCGACATGGTCCACGACCGCACCGTCTCGGCGCGGGCGGCGAAGCAGGTGCTCGCGGAGCTGATGCGGAGTGGCGGCGCACCGCGCGACATCGTGGCTGCGCAGCGGCTGAGACGGGTCGATGACGTGGTCCAGGTCACGCGCTGGGCACGTGAGGTGATCGGCCGGTATCCTGCAGAAACCGAGCGCTATCGGGCGGGCGAGCGCAGGCTGTTGGACTTTTTCATCGGCCAGACCTTGCGGCTCTCACAGGGCACTGCCGATCCGCATGTGGTCGCCTCGACCCTGAAGGAGGTGCTGGAGGACGGCTGAAGGGCGATGAGCCGCTGGCCTCCGCCGCAATACTCCCACCTCAGCGGCCGTCGCTTCGTGTCGCGCCGAGCCAGTACGGCAAGCCGTCGTCCGGCAGCGGAAAGAAATCGTTGGCCAAGGTGAGCAGACGCTGCGGTTCGCGCGCAGCGCCCTCACGTAGCGCCAGCCGGCGCACCTTCTTGGCGAGCTGGAGGTTGAACTCGCCGGTGGGGTCGCGGCTGGCTGGGATCGAATCGCGGCGCCGGTTCAGGTAGTCGACGACCGAATCGAAGGCGCGCGACACATAGCCCTCGACATCGTCATCGGCCAGATCCCAGCGGGACTTTTGAAGGAGTTGCTCGAACACGGTCTGCCAGCGCTCGTTGTCCTGAGCGCGAATCATCCCGCGAAAGATTCTACGGTTGGTCTGAAACGAGAAGATGGTCGCGCTGAGCACGCGGTCGAAGAGGGCATCGGCCGCGCCATGATCATAGTCGATGACGACCTCACGGGCAGCCGCACTGTATTGCTCGCCGAGGTGCGCGTCGAGGCGGTGCTCCCAGTACGAGTGTCCGAGCGCTTTGGTCGAGCTGGTCAACAACAGCTGGCGTGGCACGAAGTAGTTGTGAGCGATCGTGTCGGCGGCCAGGTGGCTCAGGTAGCCCAGGCCAGCCGCGCGCAGCGCGCCGCCGTCCGCCTCGCTGTAAATTTCTTCACCGACATGCCAGAAATGACTGTGGCGACCGGCAGGAACGTACTTCTTGCCGAGAGAAATGTCGGCTGCGACCGAGCCATAGAGAAAGCTTTGCGGATGGGCTCGGATCAAATCGGCGATGAGCGGCGGCAGCAGGTGCAGGGCCGAGAGCAGGCGCTCGCCGAGGAAGATGTGCGTAGCCGGCCCGAACCCGGCTGCGGCGTCGGGCAACAGGAAGAGGGCCAGGGCGGCGGCAATGACGGTGCACGCGAGACGCACGCGTGATGCTAGCCTCGTACGCGACGAACGCCGCTGCGAGCGACCTTACGCGCATCACGTACCTGCTCGTCGATGATCTCGGCGAATTCATCGCGCGCAGCAGCGGCGATGTCGACGAGCTGATCGCGGAAATCGTCCAACACATCACGCGCGCCACCGTAAAGGTCTTCGCCGGCCGATCTACCGGCCGCGGCTCCTTCGCCGAGCGCCGTCTGCGCACGCGAGACGCCGCGGCGGAGCTTCTTACGGTACGGCTCGATCTCCTTCATCAGCCGGTCCCTGCGGCTCTGCTTCGGCCGTAGAAAGAGTACGGCGAGAACACCGAGTGCCGCACCGATCGCGACCGTCATCACGATATCCTGCTTCTCGTAGTCGACCATCTACAGTCCTCCGTGCAAGGTGTGGCGCGTCTCATGCCGCGAGGCGCCCACCAAGCGCTGCAAACATCCGGCCGGTCGCCGCGTCACCACCAGAGGTCGATACCGGGCGTCGCTCGACCGAGCTTCGGGATGAGACCGAGGTGGCGGCGCGCGGCTCGACCGCCGTCCAGCATCCGCAGGATGTCTGTGCGGACCGCGGGCGGCAAGCCAACGCAGGCGAGAGCGGCATCGACTCGGCGGTCGAGAAGCGCATACAGCGTCGAATCGAGACGCCGCAGGCCGCCGGCGCGCTCGGCCAGGTCGCGGACGCGGGGCGGCAGCGTACAGCCGTCAGCCAGCTCCTGCACCTGCGAGGCGTACAGGTCACCGAGCGGCAGGAGCGGCTCGGGCGGGAAGTCATCACCCAGGAGCAGCGCAGTCTTGTTGATCGGGTGGGCAACGATGCCCCGCAGCCGCCGTGCGACGACGCGGCCGAGCGCGCGGGTGCATTCCGCGCGCTCGAACGAGGCGGCGGGCTCGCCGCTGGGCGCCAGCCCCCGAGCGTCCCGGGCCACTGCGCTTGCCAGCGAATCGGACGCCGACACGATGATGCAATGCCCGGCCCCGAGCTGCGTCTCGATCCAGGCGCGCAGCAGGGCTCCTTCGGGCGTATCGTGCTCGAGAAGCACGATGACGGTTGCGGCGCGGTCGGCGATGGCACGCGCGAGCACGCCGGCCACGACAGCGGCGGCGTCGGGCTGCGCATTCGCGCTCGTGCCGTTCACGGCCGAGCCTGCAGCCGTGCCAGCTCCTGTGCGACCAGAGCCAGCTCATCGTCGCGGCGGTGCGCGTAGGGTCGGCGCGCGCGCTCGATCTCGCGGCGGTCCAGCTCCACACACAGCAGCGCGTCGTCCTGCCATGGGGCGCGGGCGAGGACTTCGCCCGTCGGCCCGACGATCAGCGACTCACCGGCGAAGGTGACGCCGTCCTCGACGCCCGTGCGATTGGCGAGTGCGACGTAAACGCCGTACACCTGCGCGGTAGTGCGTGCGATGCGCTCCCAGGTCTCGACGGAGACGAATCCGGAACGCTGCGGATCGAGCCCACGCCCTGGCGCGGCGGCAGGAACCAGCAGCAGGTCGGCACCCGCGGCGGCATGGACGTAGGCCAGGCCCGGGTGCCAGAAGTCTTCGCAGATCAGAATCCCGCTGTGCCAGCCCGGGCGCGGTGAGTAGAGCCGGACGCGGCGGCCGCCGGCGAAATAGCGCCCCTCGTCGAACATACCATAGGTGGGGAGATAGACTTTCCGGTGGCGGTGCACGAGGCACCCACGACGCAGATGAAAGGCCGCGTTGTAAAGGAGCCCATCGCGTGCCAGCTCCGGGGCGCCGACAATGACGTCACCCGCGTCGGCGAGGGCTTCGATGGCTGCCTGTGCGCCGGGCTCGGCCTGGACCAGCGTTCGCCGGCGCGCCTCGCGCTGCCGCCGCACGCGCACGGCGAGGGCCGGCGCGCGATCACGGATGTCATAGGCGCTCAGCGACAGTTCGGGCGTGAGCAGCAGGTCAGCGGCTGCCTCGCGAGCGGCAGCAGCAATGGTGCGCGCGTTCGACTCGATATCGCCGAACCTGGGAGCGAACTGATGGACCGCGAGGCGCATTACCCCGGTCACGTCGACTCGTCGAGGCCCAGCTCCGGCGCGAGGCCGACCACGCGCGTGACCGGGATCGTGAAAGCGATGCCGGTGGCGGGATCGCCGAGGTTGCCAAAGACCTCCTCGAGCAGCGCCAGAGCACCGTCGACCTTCGCATCCTCGGCGATCACGCTGAAAATCGTGCGGTTCAGTGGCCGTGAGCCCGAGACCAGGGACTTCAGTCCCGCGAACAGCGGGATGTCATGGGAGAGCACGCGTCCCATCCCCTGGCTGCTGATGATGGTCGCGCCGGTGATGCCGAGCTCCAGGAATCCGGAGAGGATCTCGTCGAGCTGTTCTTCCTGGTTGACCACGGCGATCAAGAGCTGCATGACGACCCGCTCAACGCTGCTCGAGGTGGCTCGCTGCGGCGGCGCGTCGCCGAGGGAGCGCATGGCGCGAGCGCTGACCGCACCCGCTGCAGACACAGCCACGCCCGCATCGGGCGGCCACCGCGCTGCATACAAAAGGGGCCGGTCATGGATGATCGGCCCCGGCCATGTTAGATGCCGCCGCGCCGGCTCGTCAACCCTGTTGGCCAGCCGGAATTGTGCGTGCCGCGCTCCCTGGTCCGCGGGCTGGCTGGCGCGCCCGGGTGCGGGTACGATTCTTCCTCCAACGCTGCGATCCGGTGATCCGCGACCCGAAATCCTGAAACCATGCCGAAATTCGTCGTCGAGGGCGGCCACCCATTGCGTGGCACGATCCGGCCGGCCGGAAACAAGAATGCGGCGTTGCCCATGCTGGCGGCCACGATTCTGACGGATGAGCCGGTGGTGCTGCACAACGTGCCGGATATCCGGGATGTGCGAACGCTGGTCGAGTTGCTCGAGCGGCTCGGGGTCGAGGCGCAGTGGGCCGGGCCCAACTCCGTACGGCTTCACGCGCGCGAGGTGAACGTGTCCGAGCTGGACGCGTCCATGGCGGCGCGCATCCGTGCCTCCATCCTGCTGCTGGGGCCGATGCTCGGGCGGGTGGGACGCATGAAGCTACCGCCGCCGGGCGGCGACGTGATCGGCCGCCGGCGCCTGGACACGCACTTTCTGGCACTGACGCGGCTTGGTGCGCGCGTCGAGACCACCGGCCGCTACGAGCTGGAGACCAGCGGTCTGACGGGAACGGACCTGTTCCTCGATGAGCCGAGCGTCACTGCGACCGAGAACGCGGTGATGGCGGCAGTGCTGGCTCGAGGCTGCACCCGGATTCGAAACGCTGCGGCAGAGCCGCACGTCCAGAACCTATGCAACATGCTGAGCGCGCTCGGCGCGCGAATCTCCGGTATCGGAACCCACGTAGTCGAGATCGACGGGGTCGAGCGTCTGCATGGCGGCGAGTTTCGGGTCGGCAGTGACCACATCGAGGTCGGCTCCTTCGTCGGCCTGGCTGCGGTCACCGGCGGTGAGATCCTGATCGAGGACGCGGCCGTGGAGCACCTCGATTCGACGCTGCTCGCCTTCGAGCGGCTCGGAATTCATTGCGAGATCCAGGGTGAGAACCTCTTCGTGCCCGCCAATCAGGACCGCGAGGTGCGGATGGATCTGGGGGGCCACGTGCCGAAGATCGATGATGGCCCGTGGCCGGCGTTCCCCGCCGATCTGACATCCATTGCGCTGGTGGCCGCGACGCAGTGTCGCGGCACGATCATGATCCACGAGAAGATGTTCGAGTCGCGCATGTTCTTTGCCGACAAGATGATCGGGATGGGGGCCCGCATCGTTCTGTGCGATCCGCACCGCGCCGTCGTCATCGGTCCGTCCCGACTTCATGCGGGCGTCCTCGAGAGTCCCGACATTCGCGCCGGGATGGGGCTGCTGATCGCAGCGCTCGGCGCGGAGGGCGAGAGCCACATCTACAACGTGGAGCAGATCGAGCGCGGTTATGAACGCATTGATGATCGACTGCAAGGTCTCGGCGCACGAATCGAGCGCCGCGACTCGCGCGAACCTCATTTCTAAGGAGCGAGCATGATGGACGAGCAGGGAGGACCCGGCCGCCCGCGCGAAGGCATGAGCGCCTGGGCGGGCGTGATCGATGCATTCCGCGAGGCCATAGAAGAGACGATCGACGAAATGCGACAGCGCAGTGATCTCAACCCGGACCGGGCGAAGGAAGCCGTGCGCGGAGCGGTGCGGCGCGCGCAGAGCGCAGTCGATGACGCACGCGAGCGCTTGGACTTCGTTCCGCGGAAGGAGTTCGACACGCTGAAGGAGGAGGTCGCCGAGCTGCGGCGCCGGTTGGATGAGCGTCAGGGCGGAGGCCCGGCCGCTCCGCCGCCGGTTCCCGTCGACGCGGGGTGATGGCGCGCGCCGCTCGAGGCGTGCGACCGACAAGGCAGCAGGCCGCACCGGCGGCGCGTGTCGTCCGCGAGGCGCCGCTCGCGGGCGATGTGCCGATCCACGTGCACCCCGTCTGGCAGCGAGATTGGCCCTGGCTGGTCCAGGGGACGACGGGGCGGGGCCCCGACGCAGAGCCCTTCGACCTGGGGCTCTCGGGGAGCACCAGCGTCGGCACGGTATTCGGGCGCTGGCGCGCACTGCGCGGGGCGACGGGGTGTCCGCGGGCCGTGCACTCGCGGCAGGTGCACGGCGCCCGCATTCTCGCGCATGACGCCGGCCCGCCCGGGCTCTTCATCACGGACGGGTTCGACGGCCACATCACCGCGGCTGCCGGCCTACTGCTCACCGTCTCCATCGCCGACTGTGTCCCGATCTTCCTCGTCGAACCAGAACAGCGCGCCATCGCCGTCCTGCATGGCGGCTGGCGCGGTGTGGCCGCCGGGGTGCTGCAGCGTGGTCTCGACGCGTTGGCTGCGCTCGGCGTCGACGTCGCTCGGATCCACATGCATCTGGGGCCGGCAATCTGCGGCGACTGCTACGAGGTCGGCGCCGAGGTGCCCGCCGCGCTCGGTCTGGAGGCCGGCGCCGGCACCGTCGACCTGCGTGGTGAGCTCCAGCGTCGCGCTCAGGCGAGCGGGCTCGATGCGACGCGCCTCACACGTTCGGCGCACTGCACCCGTTGCGGCGGCACGGGCGACGCCGTAGTGGGGACCGCGCGGCGCGCGTTCTTTTCGCATCGGGCCGGGGAGCCGCAGAGGCAGATGGCGGTGATCGGCATTCGTGAGTGAATTCCCGACGCCGGCAGGTCTCTGCGCAACCTGCGTGAATGCCCGCCGAATCCGCAGCCGCCGCGGCTCGGTGTTCGTGCTCTGTGAGCTGTCGCAAGTCGACCGTACGTTCCCGCGCTACCCCCGGCTTCCCGTTCTGCGCTGCCGGGGCTGGCAGCCGTCGAGCCGAACCGCTGAGCCGCCAACCGAGGAGGAGCCGCAACCATGACCGATCAGCCTCTTTACACTGCCCACGCGGAGATCCGTAAGATCCAGGCGACGCACCGCCGTGCCCGCCTGAGCACTGGCCATGAGATCGATTTCGGGGTGCATGGCGCCATCAAGCGTTATTACCACCTGGACGCCGAGCCGGACCTGCCACTGCCGGTCGACTACCTGGTCGCGGCTGCAGGAGGCTGACTGCTTGGCACACTCAATGGCGCGCTGGAGGCGCGCGGGGTGCGGCTGGCGTCCGAGCAGATCGGCGCGGTCGCAGAGGGCACGAACGAGCTGCGCGAGGGCCTGCCGGTGCTGACACGAATCCATATGCGTTACCGGCTGCAGATCCCGCGTGGCAGCCGCGAGATCGTCGATCGCGCGCTCGGGCGCCACGTGCTCAAGTGCCCGACGGCCCAGAGCCTGCGCGGTGCAGTCGATGTGACCTGGGACGCCGAGGTGGTGGAGCGCTGAGTCGCCGCTCGCCGGCCCGAGTCCCTGCTCCCACTCCGAAGCGCGGAAGGCAGCCACCGAGCGGCGCTGGGACCACGCATCCGGGGCCCTCCCAAGCGCTTGCTGTTCCTGTACTTTTCGGTTAGATTCGAATTGGTGTTGCGGGGCGGACGCCGTGCGGGCGGCCGCATTTGCGAGTGGGGGAAGTCCCCCACTTTTTTATTGATTGGCGATGGAAGCGGATGCACTCGAACGGGAGCTCGAACGGCGCGTCGAAGCGCTCGGCTACGAGCTGGTCGAGCTGGAGCGGGCGGGCTCGCGGGCGCGACCGATCCTCCGTCTGCGGATCGATCGGCCGGACTCGCGACCCGGTGACGGCGTGACCGTGGATGACTGCGCGCGCGTGAGTCGCGCGCTGGAGCCGCTGTTGGACGAGACCGCGCTGGGCGAGGGGCGCTACGTCGTCGAGGTCTCCTCACCCGGCATCGAGCGGCCACTCGTGCGGCCGCGCGACTTCGAGCGTTTCGCGGGGCGCACCGTCGCCCTGAAGGGGTACGGACCACTGGCGGATCGGGCCCGCAATCTGGAGGGCGAGCTGCTCGGCATCCAGGGCGAGGGCGAGGCGCAACGCGTGCGGCTGCGCCTGGCGGACGGCGAGGAGATCGAGATCCCGCGCCGCGCCGTCGCTCGCGCGCATTTGGTATTTCGCTGGGACGAGCGGCGTCGATGACGCCGCGCCCGGCACCACGTTCAGTGAGGAAGGGTGTGATGGCCAACGCGACACAGGTGCTGGCGGCTTTTCGCGAGATGATCAACAACAAGAGCCTCTCGCAAGAAGAGCTGCACGACCTGATCCGCGACGGGCTGATGGCTGCGCTCGCGCGCCGCTACGGGCCGACCGTAGAGGCCGAAATCGAGATCGATGAGGCTGCCGGTGAGTTGCGGATCACCGTGCTCAAGGAAGTCGCCGCGAGCGTAGAGGACGCAGCGCGGCAAATCTCGCTGGAAGAGGCGCAGTGGGATGATCCCGACTTCGAGGTCGGTGATGTGCTCGAGATTCCAGTGGAGTTCGCCGAGTTCGGCCGCAACGCCGTGATGGCGGCGAAGCAGCGGATCATCCAGCGACTACGCGAGAGCGAGCGCAACCGGATTCGTGACGAGTACGCGGATCGCGTGGGCGAGCTGCTCAGCGGCGAGGTACAGCAGGTCGAGCGAGGCAAGATCGTGGTGATGCTGAACCGGACGCGCGACGCCGACGCGATCATTCCCTGGAAGGAGCAGAACCCGCGCGAGCGGTTCCGCCAGGGAGAGCCGATCCGCGCGGTGCTGAAGCGGGTCGAGGAGACGTCAAAGGGGCCGCGGCTGATTCTGTCACGGGCCGACCCGCTGTTCGTGGCCGCGTTGTTCAAGCTGGAGGTGCCGGAGATCTATCAGGCAATCGTCGAGATCAAAGGCATCGCCCGCGAGGTGGGCGGCCGCACGAAGGTGGCGGTGGCCTCACGGGACGAGTCGATCGACCCGGTCGGCGCCTGCGTCGGCGTCAAAGGCTCGCGCGTGCAGGCGGTGGTCAGTGAGCTGGGCGGCGAGCGGATCGACATCGTGCCCTGGCACCCCGATCCGGAGATCTACGCACGGCGCGCGCTGGCACCGGCGCAGGTCGCCAAGGTGATCAGCGACAGTGAGCGGCGGGTCATCACTGCGATCGTCGATGAGGATCAGCTGTCGCTGGCCATCGGCCGCAACGGCCAGAACGTGCGTCTGGCCAGCCAGCTGATCGGTTGGCAGATCGACCTGTACGGCAGCCGCGAGTGGCTCGAGCGAGGCGCCGATGCGGCGCTGTTCGGCGGTGGCGAGGCCGAGTACGAAATGGCCGACTTCCCGCTCTCCGAGCTGGAACTGTCGGCGGCCACACTGGCGGCTCTACAGGGCGCCGGATATACTACTTTTCTCGACATCATCGACCTGGAACGTGAAGATCTGTTGAGGGTTCCAGGCATCGGCCAGGATGACGTGGAGCAGGTGCTCCGCATCATCGAGGAGCTGACGGTGGTGGACGATTCGAGCACCGAGGCCGGCGCAGCCGCCTCGGGGCCGACCGCGGAAGAATTGGCCGAGGCACGGCAGGTCGCCGCGGAGATCCTGGGCATTCAGGTCGATGCAGAGCCCGAGTCGGCGCCTCGCGCGTCGGAGGCGGCAGCCGGTGCGGCAGAGCGCGGCGGAGCGCCGGACGAACGCGGCGCCTGACGCGCTGGGCCTGCTCGGCCTTGCGGCTCGGGCAGGCGCGGTGGCGGCGGGCGGCGATGCGGTGCGGGACGCCATCCGACGGCGTCGCGCGCATCTCGTCGTCATCGCCGCCGACGTCTCGGCGAATTCGCGCGACAAGATCATGCGGCCGCTCACGCGGCAGGGCATTCGCGGCCTCGAGGCCTTCGATCGGGCGGTGCTCGGCCACGCGATCGGCCGCGCGCCGGTGGCGGCCGTCGCGGTGCTCGACGCCAGGCTGGCGCGACGCATCGGCGACGTGCTCGCGACCGGCGCCGCTGCCGGCGAGTAGTTCTTTTTGAGGTATAGGACGGAATGCGGGTCTACGAAGTCGCACGGGAATTCAAGGTCGAGCCGGATGCGCTGATCCAGCTGCTGCGCGAGCTGGGCGCGCCGGTGCGCAGCGAAGCATCGTCAGTGGACGATGCGACGGTATCACGCGTGCGCGCGCGCCTGGAACGCGAGCGGCGTCACGGCCACGAGGACGCTACCGAGGCGTTGGAAGCGGCGATCGAAGACGCGCACACATCGACGCGACGCCGGCGCCGCCGCAAGAAGACCGAGGTCGAGCCGGAGCCAATCGGCGATGTCGCGGCCGACGCCGCCGAGGCGATCGCGGCCGAAGCGGCCGAGGACGCCATGGCTGTAGCGGCGGAGCCGGCTGGAGCGGAAGAGATCGCGGCGGAGGCAGTCGCGGATGCCGAACAACTCGCTGCGGAGGCCGAGCCGGCGCCGGCGCTCGAGGAGGCGGCAGCGCCGGTGCGGCCG
>JBOHRE010000026.1:0-40135 GCA_050732635.1 Longimicrobiales bacterium
GGGCAGCAGCGCGCGCCGAAGCCTGGCGGACCGCGGGCGAGCTGCGCCTGGTGCGCGCCGACACCGCCGGCGCGGCGGATGCATTCCGCCGCACGATCCAGGCGGCGCCGGGCACCGCAGCGGCGCTGGCGGCTGCGCGACAGCTCACGACACTGCCCGGCCTCACGGTCGAGGACCACCTGCGCATCGGCCGACTCTATCTGCGCCATGGCAATCTCGACCGCGGCATCGCCGGTCTGAGTGCGTACCTCGACGCGGGCGCGGGGACTGCCGCTGAGCGCACTCGCATCCGGCTGGATCTGGCTCAGGCATTGTTCAACGCCGGGCGCTACGACGATGCCGTACCACGGCTGCTGCGCCTCGTGGAGGACAGTCCGTCGGAGCGCATCGCCGGTGATGCCTTGTACCTCGCGGCACGGGCGCAATACCGGCAGGGCGAGGTCGAGCGCGCGAAAGCCACGCTACGCCGGGTCGCGGACCGGTTCCCCCGCCAGGATGCCGGGACCAAGGCCATGTACCTCTTCGCCGACCTCGAGCACGATGCCGGCAACCTGCCTCTCGCACGGCAGTTCTACCGACGGGCCGTCGACGCCGGGAGTGACATCGAGGAGGCCGGCCTCGCATTGATGCGGCTCGCCGGCATGGCGCTGGTCGACGGTGACTACCGGGCGGCGCTCGACATCTTCGAGGCGTACCGCGCACGGTATCCGAATGGGCGGCGTTATCAGCAGGCCACGTACTGGGCTGCCCGCGCCTTTCACGAACTGGGCAACGAGGAGCAGATGGGTCAGCGCCTGCGTGAAACCTGGCGCCACGATCCGCTCTCGTTTTACGGCGTCCTGGCCGGCGAGCAGCTCGGACTTTCACCCGTCGATACGCACCTCGAGCCATCGCCGCAGCCACCCCCGTCCGTGCAGGCCGATGTCGCCCGGGCACTGCTCCGGCTCGACCTGCTTCGCGAGCTGGGCGACAACGGCGCAGCCGAGCTCGAGGTCGGCCGCATCGACGAGCACTTCAGTGATGCCGACGGCGCGATCTATCTCGTCGCCGAAGCGCTCAACGAGCGCGGCTTCACCTTCTCTGGCATTGGCCTCGGCTGGGACATCCAGCGCCGTGAAGGTGCGTGGAACCCGCGACTGCTCCGCATCATCTATCCTCTGCCCTTCCGGGAGTTCATCGTCGCCGAGTCCCAGGAGCGCGGCCTCGACCCCTGGCTGGTCGCCGGCCTGATCCGCCAGGAATCGATGTTCAGTGCCGCGGTCACCTCGCCCGCCGGCGCCATCGGCCTGATGCAGATCATGCCCAACACCGGCCGCGCGCTCGCCCGCGGCGCCGCGCTCGAACCCTTCGAGATCAGTATGCTCGAGCAGCCCGAGGTCAACATCCACCTCGGGACTCGCTATTTCGCCGAGCTTCTCGGGCGCTACGACGGCCGGATCACCGCCGTGCTGGCTGCCTACAATGCTGGCCCGCACCGCGTCGCTGCCTGGCGCAAGTTCCCGGAGTGGCGCGATGAGGAGCTGTTCGGCGAGCGCATTCCCTTCGCCGAGACCCGCGACTACGTGCGTAAGGTCCGCGGCAATGCCGCCATTTATCGCGCTCTCTATGGCGCCGACGGGACCGGCCCGGACAACCGCTGAGCCGTCGGCCCGACAGCGCCCGAAACCCGCGAAAGCTGCGCAGCTACGCCATTTCTGGTGGCTCGTCCGGCGCCGCCACAAACAAATATTTGCTTGACACCCCGAAACGGCGCCGTGTAGCTTCGCACCCTGATGGGCCCTCTGTGGTGCCCCGCTACAACGTTCTTCGGAGGTTCGCTGCAATGCCCAAGGGAAGAATCAAGTGGTTCAATGATGCCAAGGGATACGGCTTCATTGAGCAGCCGGAAGGCGGCGAGGACGTGTTCGTCCATTTCTCGGCGATCAACATGGACGGGTACAAGACGCTTGCCGAGGGCCAGGAGGTCGACTTCGAGATCCGTCAGACAGACAAAGGGTTGCAAGCGGCGAACGTCACCAAGGCGGGCAGCGAGGTACCGGCGAGCGAGCTGCCGGCGTAAGAGCCACGCCGGGCGCGGGCGAGCGGATGACCCCGCCGACCGAAAGGTCGGCGGGGTTTTTCGTGTGTGTGCCGCGCGACCGCGAGCGTGCCGCGTGGAACACGCCGCTGCAGATCACCGTGGCGAAGGGCCTCTCTCTCAGCGCGCCTGCCGCGGCACCGCCCGACGAGCACGGCGAGGGTGGAGCGGGGTGTACTTTGCGGTGTACCTTGCCGCGGCGTGCCGGGCGGCCCGCGCGCTCCAGCTCTGCGCGTTGCCGAGTCTGGCGGCCGTTGGCTCTGTTGCGCGACGCACCAGGCTGCTGCGAAGGCGATCACAGGACGAGGATGGTCGATACTCCCGAGAAGACGAAGCCGCGTCTGTTCCTGATCGACGCGTATGCGCTGATCTATCGTGCATTCTTCGCGATGATCAGCCGGCCGCTGACCACGACACGGGGCGAGAACACCTCGGCGGCCTTCGGGCTGACGCGATTTCTGCTCAAGATCCTGGAGGAGCACGGGCCGGACTATCTCGGCGTGGTCGTCGATGCGGGCACGAGCGAGAGGACACAGCGTTACCCGGACTACAAGGCGACGCGGGAGAAGATGCCGGACGAGCTGTCCGCGTCGCTGCCGCGCATCTGGGAGATCCTCCAGGCCTTTCGTGTGCCGATCGTCATCCTCGACGGTCACGAGGCCGATGATGTGATCGGCACACTGGCGTTGCGGGCAGTGGCTGAGGGGATCGAGGCCGTCGTCGTCTCTGGCGACAAGGATTTCTACCAACTGATCCGCCCCGGCATATCTCTGCTGAACCCCGGCCGCGGTGGATCCGCGGGCGTCGAGGAGGAATGGGTCGATGTGCGAAACGCAGCCGAGCGGCTGGGCGTGCCGCCGGAGCGCGTCACTGACTACCTTGCGCTGATCGGCGACTCGTCCGACAACATTCCCGGCGCCAAGGGGATCGGCCCCAAGACCGCGCTGCAGCTGATCGATCGGTTCGGCCCGATCGAGCAGATACTCGCGCACGTCAATGACATTGCCGGCAAACGCGCGCGCGAGTCACTCCAGCAGTACCGCGAGGATGTGCTGCTGTCGAAGGAACTCGTGACGATCCGCTGCGACCTGCCCGTCGAGCTCGACCTCAATGCGCTGCGCGTGCGCGAGCCCGATCGGGATCGACTGCGTGAGATCTTCATTGCGCTCGAGTTCCACTCGCTGGCACGCGACTACGCGGCACCGGAGGCGGCGGCGCCGGAGATCGCGCTCGCTCGCGAGTATCGGACCGCAGGCATCGCGGACATTGCCCGGATCGTGGCCGCCGCGCGCGCGGCGGGGCGGCTCGGCCTCGCCGTCGAAACCACGGCTGCGGGCCCACTGCGAGGACGCGTGGTCGGCATCGCGCTGGCCAGTGAGCCGGGCCGCGCCTGGTACCTGCCGCTCGGCCATTCGCGGACCGGCGAGCTGGCTCTGGGCGACGACACCGTGAACCTGCCCGGTCTGGACGAGCCGCCGCTCGCGCCGTTACGCGCGCTCCTCGAGGACCCCGGCATGCCCAAGATCGGTCACGACCTGAAGCACGATTTGCTGGCGTTGCGCCGCCTCGGCGTGGAGCTGGCCGGGCTCGCCTGCGACACCATGGTCGCGTCCTACGTGATCGATCCGGGACGGCGCGACCATGGCATCCACGCCCTCGCGCTCGAGTTCCTGCAGCACCGCACGATCAGCCTGGAGGACCTGTGCGGCAAGGGACGCGATGTGCTGACACTCGAGGAGTGCGCGGTCGAGCGCGTGCGCGATTACGCGTGCGAGGGTGCTGACCTCGCACTGCGTCTAGCGGACATCTTCGGTCAGGACCTGGAGCGCTACCGGCTCACTCAGCTGTTCCAGGAAATGGAAATGCCGCTGGTGGCCGTGCTCGGCGCGATGGAGCAGGTCGGCATTCGCATCGACACCGCCTTCTTCGCTCGCATGCATGAGAAGCTCGAGCGTGAGCTCGGCCTGATCGAGGAAGAGATCTACAGACAGGCGGGCACCGAGTTCAACATCAACTCGACACCGCAACTGCGCGAGGTACTGTTCGAGCGCTTGGCGCTCCCGGTCGTGAAGCGGACCAAGACCGGCGCCTCCACGGATGCCAGCGTGCTGGAGGAGCTCGCAGCCGAGGGGCACCGGCTGCCGATCCTGATCCTCGAGTATCGCCAGCTCGACAAGCTGAAGGGAACCTACGTCGATGCGCTGCCGGCACTCATCAACGCAGAAACTGGCCGGATCCACACGACCTTCAATCAGGCGGTTGCGGCGACCGGTCGACTATCATCGAGCGACCCGAATCTGCAGAACATCCCGATCCGGACGGAGGTCGGCGCCGAACTGCGGCGTGGCTTCGTGCCCGAGGCCGGCTGGCGGTTCCTGTCTGCGGACTATTCTCAAATCGAGCTGCGCATCCTCGCACACCTGTCGCAGGAGCCGGCGCTCCTCGATGCGTTCCGTCGCGGCACCGACATTCACAGTCAGACCGCCGCGATCGTCTTCGACGTGCCCATCGAGCACGTCGACGCGCGCATGCGTGCCGCGGCAAAGACCATCAATTTTGCCACGATCTACGGCATCGGACCGTACATGCTGTCGAAGCAGCTCGGCACCGCCGTGGGTGAGGCCAAGGAGTTCATCGACCAGTACTTTGCGCGGCTGCCCGGCGTGCGTCGCTACCTGGACGAGCAGATCGCAATGGCTCATGAGAAGGGCTACGTCGAGACGCTTTCCGGCCGCCGTCGCTACATCCCGGAAGTGCGTAGCAAGAACTGGAACATGCGACAGTTCGGCGAGCGCGCCGCGACCAACGCGCCGGTGCAGGGCTCGGCAGCGGACATCATCAAGCTGGCCATGATCCAGATCCACCAGGCCCTGGCAGCGAGCGGCGCCGCTGCGCGCATGCTGCTCCAGGTCCACGACGAGCTCGTCTTCGAGGTGCCCGTGGCCGAGCTCGATGCAACGCGCGAGCTGGTGGCGCGCTGCATGGAGACCGCCTTTCAGCTCGATGTGCCACTGATGGTCGGTCTGGGTGTCGGCGATAACTGGCTGGAATGCAAGTGACCACGCTCACCGCAGAGGCCGTCGAGAACAGAGGCCCGCTCACATCCAGACAGACAATCTGAAATGACTTTGATGCATCGCGCATTGCGGAGCGCCGCCTCTGCGGTCTCTGCGGTCTCTGCGGTTGGATCCGGGAGGGAGCGGGGTCGCCGGTTGACGCTCGTCTGCCCCCGGCCTAGGGTGGGTCGATGTTGAGGACTGTGCCCTGCAGGACGCTGCTGATCGTATGCTCGAGCGCGATCGCCATGATCGGCTGCGATGGCGACCCGACGGATATCGGCGGTGTCACCGGTGTCTATACACTGGTCGGCATGAACGGGCGTGGCGTGCCCTTCCCGATCGCGCAGGACTCGCTGTGCGCCACGATCTATGATGGTGGGTTTCTCGAGCTGCGCGCGAACGGTCGCTTCCTGCTGGTGCGCGACCGCATCATCGATTCGCCGTGCGGCGATGAGCCGCGCACGGTCACGGCCGGTGGTGCCATGGGCGCCTACGGACTCAGCGCGGATACGTTGCGCTTCGATGCCGAGGGCGAGCCGGATTTCATCGGGCTGACCAGTGGCGACAGTGTCTTGGTACGCCTGGTGCCGATCGACCCGCGACTGGAGTTCACCGACACGGTATCGTACGTCTTCCTCCGCTGAGCGCCCCGCCACGCACGCCGCGAGTGGCTCCGGTCTCCTCCTCGAGCTCGCGGCCGTTCCTGCTATTCAAGCGCCCCGCCCCACGGCGCAGCTTCTCCGCGTACCCTCAACGTGGAGGCTCGCATGAGTCGCTCGATCAACAAGATCATTCTGGTGGGAAACGTCGGTCGGGACCCGGACGTGCAGACGACCGGCGGTGGGATCCGGGTCGCGCACCTTTCGCTGGCGACGAGCCGACGCGTACCGCGCAACGGCAAGGTCGAGGAGCGGACCGAGTGGCACCGGCTGACGCTGTGGGATCGGCTCGCCCAGGTGGCGGAGGAACACGTGCGCAAAGGCGACCGGCTCTACGTCGAGGGGCGTATGGAGTACGACAGCTACGAGCGCAATGGCGTCACGATCCCGACTGCGGAGATCACCGTCCGCGAGCTGGTGATGCTCGGCTCGCCGCGTGGCAACGGTGGCGCGCGTGAGGATCTCGACGAGACAGCGGAGGAGCAGGACGTCGAGGCCTGAGGACGGCCGTTTACAGGATCCCGTAGAGGTCGTCGCGGGCGGACACGACCAGCTCCCAGCGGGAATGCTCGCCCAGGCCACGGACGAGGTCGAGCCGCAGAACATCGGCCAGCAAACCGATGCCCAGCCCTGCGGACAGCAGGCCGGCTGAAGTGCCGGTGCCGAAGCGAGGGTCGGACAGGGGCGGACGCTGCGGGATATCCAGCTGCGGTCGGGTGTCGCGAACGGCAGCCGCGTAGGCGACGCCGCGCAGCGTCAGCCAGGGGTCCCAGATGGAGTGCACGGCTTCGGCTGAGAGGCGCAGCATGCGATCGCCGACGAAGTCGCGAAACGCATAGCCGGGCACGGTGCCGCGTCCGCCGAGAAAGAAGAGTCGCTGTACCGGTACCTCGCCGACCACGGCGGCGGCGTCGGCGTGCAGCCGTAGCGCGGTCCGTATGACGCCGAACGGCTGGGTCGCACGGAGGCTCACGCTATGGCGCGCGTAAGCGCCGTCGATGCCGCCGATCAGTGCATTGATGGTCGCGGCAAGTTGCCTCGTGTGCTCGGTCCCGCGCGTCCAGTCGACGCCGAGATCGAGCTCCGCCTGTACGCCGGTGGTGATCGGCGGCAGCGGCCGAAAATCGGCTGTGGCACCGAGCCAGGTTCGCTCGGTGTTGAGCGTCGCCGCGTGGTGCTCCTCGAGGCGTGCGTCTGCCACGATCCTCGCGGCGTTGCCGAGCGCGTGACGGAGTCGCAACGCGGCGCCGCTCGCAAAGTACGGGTCGAGATAGTCGCGGCCGGCAAGGCCGGCCGCGAAGGTGTTGAGCAGGCCGGCCGTACCGCGATAGGGGCCGAGATCGCGGAGCTCGCGGTGGAACGCGCGCAGCTCGATGGTCTGGCCGACGCTCAGCGAGGCGGTCGCCGCGGGCCGCTGCGCGGCGAAGGCATAGCCGCCGGCCAGCTCGAACTCGGCACCCGGTTGCGGCACGGCCGACACGCCGGCACCCAGGAACAGCCCCTCTGCTCGGTTGTAGCGCAGCACAGAGGAGGCGCCAGGCGCGAGCAGGCGGAGCCGGGGCAGTCCACTCAGACGCCGCTCGCCGGCGATCCGGATCGCGGTGGAGCGCAGCGAGGCCAGATCCGCGGGGCGCTCCAGCCCTTCCTCGCCCAGGTCCGCGTAGAGCGCCTCCTCGAATGGAAACGCCTCGCGCTCCGCCTCCGAGACCACCTCGACGCGCCGACCACTGAAGAAGTGGATGGGCAGTCCGGTATTCAGCTCATAGTCGCCGATCTGGAAGCGGCCGCGGATGATCGCGCCGGCCGGCAGGTCCAGCTCAGGCAGCTGGCGGCGGATCTCGACCCGCTGCTCGTAGGGCAGCCAGTAGCGACCCTCCCAGAGCCCGTTCTCGAGCGACACCCGGATGTAATCCAGGCGGCGATCGACGTACGACGCCGGAGTGAACGTGAACGTGAGCTTGACAATGTCGGCGGTCGCGCGATCCACGAATAGGGAGCCGATGATCGCCGAGCGACCGAAGTCACGCGGCCGGACCTGCAGCTCGTAGACGCGGATCGGCTCCCGCGAACCAGGCAGGTACAGGCTGAGCGAATCGGCCAGCCGGTACTGGTAGACACTGTCGGCACCGGGCGCCGCGGGGTGAGGCACATCGCGTACCTCGTCCCCGTCGCCCATGCGGATCAGGTCGCCGAACTCGTTCTGCACCACCGTCAGGTGGTCCAGATGGTAATGCATCCGGTTCGGCAGGCGACTCTCATCACGCAGCCCCACGATGCGCTGTTTGCTCAGCCCATGCATCGACCAGTAGAGCTCGAGCGCGACCTGGTCGGTCTTGATGAGCGTGCGCTCCTCGGTGTCCTCCCGATCCAGGAAGAAGTAGACGAAGCCCCGGGCGTCGGCCTGGTAGTCGATCAGCCCGCTATCCGCGACCGGCTCGGCTCGCCGCTCGACCGCTCGCTCAATCAAGCGGAGCGCTGCCGCAGCGTTCCAACCACCGGCATCTTGTGCAGCCAGAGAGGGCGCGCAGAAACACGCGGCAAGTGTCAGCGCCGCGCGGCTGATCACCTCAGCCCTCATTCAGGGTCCAGTCGTAGTCCAGATACTCGATCCGGTAGCGACCGGACTGTAGCCACTGAACGAGTTCGGGCGGGAGGTAGCGGGACAGGAAGGCGAGAACGCCGCGCTCATCCCGGTCGCCCCGATACCCCTGCGCGGGCGCAAAGCTGCGGAAATCTTCGCCGAACCAATCGAAGATGGAGGAGAGCTGCACCACGTTGCGCTGCCGGTCGAAGCGGTTCGCCGCCCGGTCGGTGACAAACCGACGCATCTGCTCCTCGAGTTGCGCCTCGAGTCGGCTGCCGTCGTACGGCTCGAGCCGGAGCGGCGGGCACGAGCGGGCCGCGCAAACCAGCGCCGCGTGGATGCGCGGCTCGCGATACAGCCCGCGCAGCCACTCGTGCTCGATGTCGTCCAGCGTCAGGTCACGGCCCGCGACCCGATGCCGGACGCCATCGAAAAACCCGCTGATCTGCCACACCGAGTTCGCCGGCCGCAGCAATGCGGCCGGGTTCAGGCTGCGCCGGATCGGATAATGCGCGACGACCTGACCGATCGCGTGCGCGTTGTACGCGTTGATCAGATAGGCAACCTGATCGGCTCGCGACCAGCCATCGAACGTGGCTGCCGTGACGCTCGCCAGCTGCTCCAGATACGCATGCAGCAGTCCAGGGTCGGCGCGCAGGTCGCTGTAACGGACGCCCTTCTCCGTGGCATGCTGGTCCAGCACGCGAGCAAAGCGCTCGTGATCGAAGCTCTGCGCCGTGCTTCCGCTGGGGCAGAGCGAACCGAGCATCAGCACGGCGCTGAGCATGGCCGTTCGGGTCATCATAGGACAGTGTCGCCGGTGCGTGTCGTGAACTGAACGTCGCCGCCGCGGGATCGCAGCCGCTTGCGGAAATACCGGGGGGAGCCCGCTTCGTTCCGGCAGGCGCCGAAAGAAAACGCCGGGGTGCCATCGTCTCAGGCACCCCGGCGCTCGTCGGACGGCGGAATACGCCGCCCCACACTCTCACAACGATCCGCTCAGGTAACGCTCCAGAACCCGGAGAGCGCCTCGCCATCCGGACTCTCGCGTAGCTTCTCGAAAGCACGGTTTCGGATCTGACGGATGCGCTCGCGCGTGACGCCCAGCAGCGAGCCGATCTCCTCCAGCGTTCGCTCCTCGCCATCGTCGAGCCCGTAGTACAGATACAGGATCTTGCGCTCACGCTCCGTCAGGTACTTCTCGAACATCCGGTCCAGGAACTCACGTCTCGCCTGCCATTCGACCAGATCCTCGATGTCATCGGTGTCCGCCCCGGCGAAACGTTCGCCGAACGACGCACTGTCCCGATCACCACGGTCGATCGGCGCGTCCAGCGACAGCTCCGAGGCCGCCACCCGGCGCAACGCCCGGATCGTCTCGAGCGGTTCGCCCATCTGCTGCGCGATCTCCTGATCCGTCGGCGAACGACCCAACGTCTGCGTCAGCGCCGTCTCCATCCGCGACAGCTTCACCAGATTCGAGTTCTGGTTCAGCGGGATACGCACCGACCGCGTCTGCTCCGCCAGCGCCTGCAGCACCGTCTGGCGAATCCACCACACCGCATACGAGATGAACTTCACGCCTTTGTCCGGGTCGAACTTCTTGACCGCCTTCAGTAGCCCCTCGTTGCCGATGCAGACCAGCTCCGCCAGGCCCAGACCACGCCCCTGGTACTTCTTCACATACGAAATGACGAACCGAAGATTCGCCGTAACCAGCCGCTCCGCCGCCTCCTTGTCACCCGTCCGAGCGCGGCGAGCCAGGTTACGCTCTTCCCGCGGATCTTCGATCAGCGGGTACTTTTCAACATCGAGGAGGTACTGGTCGAATGAATCCAAAGCGCGAGAATTCACGAACATGGGTCGCGCATTCCTCGGATGAGGGTGAAAAAAAAACAGCGACTGCGCCTACGTGACGCTTCGCTGTTTCTCTGTAGTGCCGACTCCGCGACTCCCTGGGCCTTGCCTGCCCGGGCTGACGCTGCCGCTGGTCGGGTCATAAGCATTTCGAACCTAGCCAAGGCCCTACCGGAAGTAAAGCTTTTTGTCACGTCGTGAGCGGGCACGGAGACGCCTACCCGGCGTCCTGAGCGAGGTTCCGGAGCTGGCGTTCCCTGCCAGAATGGCTGTGGATAATCAGACGGCCCGGCAGCGCGCTCATAGCACGCTAAGACACATGTTTTTACGACGCGCGCGCGGCTCGTGACGACTCCTCTGCGCACTCGGTTACCTCGGCGGTCGAATTCTCAGGCGCCGGCCTCGCCGCGCAGCTCATCGAGGGTCGCGATGGCGCGGCGCAGATGGGGGATCACGATGGACCCGCCGACGACGAGGCCGATGGCCAGGGATTCGACGATCTCGGGGTCGCCGATGTCTTCCTCGAGGCAGCGCGCGAGGTGATAGGTGACGCAGTCGTCGCAGCGGAGCACGAGGGAGGCGACGAGGCCGAGCAGCTCTTTGGTGGCGGCGGGGAGCGCGCCGGGCTCGTAGGCGCGCGAATCGAGTGCAAAGAAGCGCCGGATCTCGAGGTTGTCGGTGTCGAGGATGCGGCGGTTCATGCGTTCGCGGAACTCGCGGAATTCCTGGATGCTCATGGGTTGTCGGATTGGAGTTCGGCCACGGCGAGGTCGGGGTGCGGCGCGTCCTTGAGCAGGAACAGGGTGCAGGGGCGCTCGGGGTGTCTGAGGTCGATGGAGTCCAACCAGGGTCCGTGGCGGACGTCGAGGCTGGAGGGTCGGGGCAGCTCGACGCGGCGGGGCCCGAACAGACTCCGGTAGACGAACCAGTTGGCCTGATTGGCAACGACGAGCCAGCCGGTCCGATAGGCGCCGACGTGCGGCAAGCCCTTGATCCCGGCCCGGATGCCTCGCGGCGGTGCGCTGGCGAGGGGCTGAGGCGGCAGCAGCGGTCGAAGATCCGGGGGCAGGTCGGTGAACTCGCGCCAACGCGAGCGGCCGAAAATGGCGCGGATGCGTCCGACCTGGGCATAGAGCGTGAGCACGAGGGCGCGCCAGGAGCGAGGCCCCAGCGCCAGCGTCCAGAGCAGCACGAGGGCGGCCAGGGCCAGCGTCAGGCTGCGATCCTCCTCCATGCCGATGAGCATGCCCGCGGCTGCGCCCGCCTGCACCAGGTGCAGGCCGAGCTCGGTCGCGGGGTCACGCGCGCGGTCTATGGAAGCGCTGACGACGCTGCGGCCGCCGTGCACGGCGAGCGCGAGCAGCGCCGCGCCGACGGCAATGGCGGCGGTGGCGGCGTCGTCACCGGGCTCGGCGATGGAGACGACGAGGATCGCCGCGGCGATTGGTTTGATGATGGCGTGACTGGCACTCCAGACGGAGTCGACGAACGGGATGCGTTCGGCGATGGCCTCGCCGACGAAGAGCAGCAGAGCGGCGCCAATGACGATCGGGTGCTCGAGACCACGCAGCTCGGGCGGCAGCGTCGCGAGCAGGCCGAGGCGCGAGCCAATGCCGAGCAGGGCGACGGTGGCGTAGAGGTTCAGCCCGGTGGCGAGGGCGAGGGCAATGACGGGCGTGAGCCGAAAGAGCAGGCCTGCCGGCATGAATCAGCCCGTGGCTCGGCGCAGCACCACGGAGGCGTTGATTCCGCCGAAGCCGAAGGAGTTCGACAGGCAGACCTGAGGCTGCGCCTCGCGGCCGCGGTTGGGGACGTAGTCCAGATCACAGCCTTCGTCGGCGTCGTCGAGATTGAGCGTCGGCGGCAGCCAGGCGCGCTCGAATGCGAGGCACGCAATGCCGATCTCGATGGCGCCCGAGGCGCCGAGCGCGTGGCCGTGGTAGGGCTTGGTGGCGCTGATCGCGACACGCCCTGCGTTCTCACCGAGCACCTGTTTGAGTGCCTGCGTCTCGACCGTGTCGTTGAGCGGGGTGGACGAGCCGTGCGCGCTGATGAAGTCGACCAGGTCGGGTGCGACGGCGGCCGACCGCAGCGCGAGTTGCATGGCGCGTGCCGCCTGCGCACCGTCGGGGCGTGGCGCGGTCATGTGATGGGCATCGTTGGTCGTGCCGTAGCCGGCCAGCTCCGCATAGATGCGGGCACCGCGGGCCACCGCGTGGTCCCAGCGCTCGAGGATCAGGGCACAGGCGCCCTCGCCCATGACGAAGCCGTCCCTCGAGCGGTCGAACGGGCGACACGCGCGAGTTGGTTCATGGTTGCGCGTGCTCATCGCGCGGATGATGGCAAAGGCGCCGAAGGAAAGTGGTGCTAGCGGGGCTTCGATGCCTCCGGCAACGGCAACGTCTGCAACGCCTTCGCGGATCAGCCGCCAGCTCTCGCCCACAGCCAGAGTGCCGGACGCGCACGACATCGCGTTCGTCGAGTTCGGCCCGGTGAAGCCGAACTCGATTGCGACGCCGCAGCTGGCGGCGCCACAGAAGGTGGTGAGTGCGACGCGCGGGTCGACGGCGCGGATGCCCTTCTGCATGAGGCGCAGCACCTGGGCCTCGGCGTGGGCGATGCCGCCGAGCGCAGAGCCCATCTGGACCGCGACCCGGTCGCCCTCGAGGCTCGCCGGGTCGAGCGCGGCGTCGTCCAGCGCCAGGCGCGACGCGGCCAGCGCGAACTGCGAGTACCGGTCGAGCCGCCGCGCGGTCGACGCATCCATGAAGCGGGCCGCCTCGAAGCCCTCGACTTCACCGGCAACCCGGCTGCGCCAGGGCGTGGCGTCGAACCGGGTCACGCCGCGAATCGGTGAGCGCTGCTCGCGCAACCCTGCCCATAGCCCAGCGACGCCGATGCCGGCAGCGGTGATCGGCCCGATCCCGGTGATGGCGACGCGGTAGGGCGGCACTGTCTCCGCTGCGGCGGTGGCCGTGCTGGGCGCGATCACGCGCCGCGCTCCGCGGCGCGCACCTGCCGCTCGGCCTCGGTGGCCACGCCGGCGAGGGTGCGTGAAGCGATCGCACTCACGAAGTGCGGGCCGATTACGCGCTCGGCAGCCAGGCTGCCGACCAGCGGCCAGGCGGGGCCGACCCATTCATGCAGGATGCGAATGCGCGTGCCGCCCGGGTCCGCTTGGAAGCTCCACTTCACGATCATGCCGCGGGTGATGCCGTCGACGTGCCGGTAATGGACAGCGGGCTCCTCGGGGTCGGCCCTCATCTCGGAGACCCACCACGTGGGGTAGGCGAGCGGTCCCGCGAACTGGCGCCAGGCGGCCATCTCGACGCGGCCCTGACCGAAGTCACGCTTGTCGTGGAAGCGGACCCAGCGGTAATGCGGCAGGATCGTCGGCCAGCGCTCGACATCGGCGGCGACGCGAAAGCACACGTCGGCCGGTGCGTAGGCAACATGCTCATCGAGCGTGATCATGCGGGGACCTCCGAGGCAGGCACGGCGAGCAGGAAGCTGAGGGCGAGCGCAGGCGAAAGCAAGCGCGGGGGTGGCAGTAGTCCGCCCGTCGCAGCGATCAGCGATGCCGTTACGGCAGGCGCGCTCGCGAGTCGGCGCGCCGCGAAACGGAACAGACGCGGCCGCGCGACGCAGGCCTCGATGCCTCGCTGCAGCGCGAGTGCGCTACCGATCAACTGCGCGCGACGCGCGACGTAGCCGCGCAGCGTCGCGGCATCGACCACACCCCGACGCAACGCGGCGTCGGCTTCCTCCGCCAGGATCTCCGCGCTGGCCAGCGCGTGGTACACGCCCTGGCCGGTGAACGGATCGAAGTAACCGGCCGCATCGCCGACCAGAGCGCTGCCCGCGCCTGCCACTCGCCGCACCGGCCGGTCGAACGGCCCGGAGGCCAGCAGGTGCAGGCCGGCGGCCCCCGCCGCGGCCCCGGTCACCGCACAGCGGGCGCGCTCGAGCCGGCCGGCAAGACCGGCGTCCTGGATGGTCGCCCAGAAGGCTGCAGCTGGGCTGCGCTTCACTCGGCCCGCGGCGCGTGCGCCCGCCAGAACCACGGTCACGTTCGCGGCGCCAGCGCTCGACGCGGCGGCGTCGGCGGCAGCGGTGACGGGCGCGACGCCGACGCACCAGCCGTCGCCCACGACCATCGTGCCGCGCGCCTCGAGACCCTCGACGTCGTCGAGGTGCGCGGTCAAGGAGAGCTTGCGCACGCGCGCTGCGTGACCGACGCAACCGAGACGACGGGCGACGACGGAGCGCAGGCCGTCGGCGCCGACCGTGAGCCGGGCACGGGCACTCCACGGCATGCCTTGGGGTGCCGACCGGCCGCGCGCGCCGACCACCGAGCGCCCCTCGATCAGGAGGTGCTCGGTGCGCACGCTCGTGCGCACCCGTACGCCCGTCTCGCGGGCGGCATCGAGCAACGTCGCGTCGAGGCGACTCCGGCTCACCGCGAGCGCATCGGGCGCGAGTGGATCGGCGCCGGCGAAGTCGCCCGAGAAGCTGGCGCCTCCGCGGGCCCGCAAGGTCCAGCCGCGGAGCCGTGCCGGCCGCAGCGCAAGGACGCGCTCGAGCAGCCCGAGGCGGGCGAGCAGGGGCGTCGCGGCCGCGCTGAGGCAATCGCCGCACGGCTTCGGCCGTGGAAACCGCTGCCGGTCTACCAGTTCGACCTGCCAGCCGGCGCGGGCGAGCAACAGTGCAGTGACCGCACCGGCAGGACCACCGCCGATCACCAGGATATCGTTCATGCGACGGTTGCGCTCAGCACCAGTCGGAAGAACGGGTGCCGGGTAACGCGCACGCCACCGAGCCCGGCCCGCTGTGCGAGCGCCGCGAGCTCCGCCGGCGTGAACGAGCGGAGCACGGAGACGGGGCCGTCATGGCGGGTCAGGCGGTTGCTGCGCCAGAGTGTGGCGGCGAGCAGCCGAGCGCCGGCATAGGCCGGCCGGGAGCGCTCGAGCTCGCCGACCAGCAGAGCGCGGCGTGACACACGCGCGAGCTCTCGCAGCGCAGCGCACTGTGCTGTTCCGTCGAGGTGGTGCAGTGTGAGCGAGAGGAGCGCGAAGTCCACGCTGCGGGAGGGCAAGGGCAGCGCGCACGCGTCGGCCACACCGACGGCGATCTCCGGAAAGTCATGGCAGCGATTACGCGCGATGTCGACGGTCTGCGGGTGCCGGTCGAGGGCGATCACCTGGATCTGCGTCGCCTGCGTTCGCGCCAGACGGACAAGCTCGCGCGGGATGTCCGCCGAGCCGGTGCCGACGTCGACAACGGTCATGCTCGTCAGCCGACCCGCGAGCTGCCGCAGGCGGCGCAGCAGCGCGCGCCGTCCGCCGAGCCAGCGGTTCACCGCCGCGAGTTGGCCAAGACTCTGCGCCAGCTCAGCGTGATCGTGGCACGCCGCGTCCAGCAGCTCCACACCCTGCTCGAGGCGCGCCAGCCCAGTCATCGAATGATTTTGTGAAACGGTTCGACATGCGCCACCACCTCCCGCGCCCGGACCTCGCCGGCCACGCGCCGCTCGACATCGTCGGCGATCGCGTGGGCCTGTTCGACGTTCAAGCTGCGGTCCACGGCGATCGTTAGCTCCGCGAATACGTCGCCTTCACGGCCGCGGGAGCGGACATCGTAACAGCCCAGCACACCCGGCGTGGCCAGCGCGATTGCACAGATACGGCGTTCGTCGACGGCGCGTTCATCCACGAGGACCGGCACGGTGGTGCGAAGAATCCGCCAGCCGGCACGTGCGATGACCAACGCGACCAACAGCGTGACGGTAGGGTCGGCGCGGGGATAACCCAGCTCGACCATGCCCAGGCCGCCCAGCACGGCGAGCGCCGCCAGCGCATCGCTGCGCGTGTGCGCCGCGTCGGCAATGAGCAGCTGGCTGGCGAGACGCTGACCCTCGCGCGTCTCGTACCGTGACACGACGAAACTGACCGCTGCCGCCACGGCAATGACAACGCCGACCCCGAGCGTCGGCTGGACCAGGTCGGTACCCGAGATCAGTCGGCGCACGGCATCCCTCACCAACTCGAACACCGTGATCGAGAGGAAGGCCACGATCCCGACGGCCCCGAGCGTCTCGAACTTGGCGTGGCCGTACGGGTGCTCGGTATCCGGCGCGCGGGCAGCGACGCGCGCGAGCGCCAGCGCCAGCACGTTGTTCAGCGCGTCCACTGAGGAGTGCGCCGCCTCGGCGAGCACGGCCAGCGAGTCCGCGCGAATGCCAGCGAGCAGCTTTGCCACGACGACCACGATGTTCGCGATCAGCGTGAGCACGAGCACGCGGCGCACCGCACGAGCACGTGCGGTCTTCACGAGGCTGCGAGCCCCGGGCGCAGTGTCGGGCCTTCTGCACGCGACAGCACGGCGCTCAGCTTCCGACCTTCGCGCTCGACGCGCGCACGCAGCGAGGAGACGTCGAGCGTATGCCAGCCGTTCTGGTCGTACACGATGCGACCACGCACCACGGTCAGGATGCAGTCGGTCCCACGCACGGCATGCAGCACCGCCGCCGCGGGATCGTGCACCGGCGTCACATGCGGCGCTCCCAGCGCAAACGCGGCGAGGTCCGCGTCCGTGCCGGGCTCGAGCGTGCCGACGCGGTCGGCGAGACCGAGCGCGGTTGCGCCGCCGAGCGTGGCCAAACGGAGCGCCTGCTCGGCGCTGAGCACACGCGGCTCGCGCACCATGGCCCGCTGGAGCAGCTGGGAGGTGCGAGCCTCCTCGAGCAGGTCCTGCCGATTGTTACTGGCGACCGAGTCGGTGCCGAGACCGACGGCGATGCCAGCATCGAGGAACTGCAGCAAGGGCGCGGTCCCGTGGCCGAGTCGCGCATTCGCCGTCGGGCAGTGGGCAACGGTCGCGCCGGCATCGGCGATTCTGGAGATGTCGCCCGGGCCGAGCTGCACGCAGTGGATCAGCAGGGGCCGAAGAGCGAGCACCCCGAGCTTCTCGAGCAGCTCGACCGGCGACGCGGCGCGGCGCTCTGTCGCAATGCCGCGAGCACGAAGGCCTTCGGCAAAGCTACCGGCGCCACGGGTCACGAGCGCCCATTCTGCGTCGGACTCGGCGATGTGCGTCGCGAGCGGCAGCGCCTCGGCGCCCGCCAGCCTGGTGGACTCGCGATACAGCGCGTCGGAGACCGTATACGGCGCGTGCGGCGAGATGCCGACGCGCACCAGGTCGGTCGCGACCCGACGCATGGTGTCCAGCTTCCGGGCGAGCTCCGCGATCGCGTCCGCCGCGCGCGACGGGTCGGGCCCGAAGACCTCGCGGAAGACGATCCCGCGCATACCGGCGCGCTGGAGGGCGCCGAGCGACGCGCCAGAATCCTCGGTTGCGGCAAGGGTGGTGATCCCGGCTGCGAGCGCCTCGGCGCAGCTCCACTCGGCGGCGGCCTCGTAGTCGAGGTCGGACACCGCGCGCTTTGCCTGCATCAGCCGACCGATCCAGGCGGGGAAGGTCAGGTCCTCGAGCAGGCCTCGAAAGCAGGCCAACTCCGGATGGGCATGGGTGTTGACCAATCCGGGCAGGAGAGCGGCTGCGCCAAGGTCTACGGTCGGTACGCCGGGCGGCGCCGGGCTGTCCCGCGCCGGCCCGATACCGGCAATGCGGCCGTGCTCGTCGACCAGCACGGCGCCCCGCGCGATCGGCGGCCCGCTGATCGGCAGCACCCAGTCGGCGAGGTACTGCGAGGCGAATCCGTCCATCAGCGGCGGCCGAGCTGCGGATCCTGGTCGCCGAACACGTCGTTCCGCCGGGAGCGCAGCATCTGTGGATCGGCGAAGGGGAGGACCAGGCCGAGGCTTTCGCCGAGCGAGATGACCAGGCGCGGACTACGCCAGCCCTCGCCGCCGCCCAGCGGGAACGCAACGTCGATGCGGTATGTCGTGCGACTGCCAGCCGGGAAGGAGCCGCGCAGCCCGATGCCCGCCGTGCCGCGCCAGCCGGAGGCGACGCCGTATGGCACGTCGCCGGGCCAGATGCGTCCGAAATCGCCAAAGACGGTGCCGCCAATGTCCAGCAGATCGGTGAACGGCCAGCCGAAGTAGATCCGATCCTCGGCGGAGAACACCAGACGCCGAGCGCCGGGAAACCGATCCTCGTGGTAGCCGCGCAATGCCGCATCACCGCCCAGCGTCAACTGAAACGGCGTGCGCGTGTGCCAGCCGCCGACCGCGCTGGCGCGCAGCAGCAGGGTGTGCCGGCGTAGGGCACGCGGCTGCCAATAGGCGAGCAGCTCACCCTCCGTCAGCACGTCCTCCCACTCGGAGGCATCGGCCGGCGCCTCGAAATCGCGACGCGCCTCGACGCGCACCCGGATCGCGCCCACCGTCGTCGCCGATTGCAGCCCCGTGTACAGCCGGAAAATGCCGTACAGGTCATCCTGCTCCTGCAGCGTCGGCAGTGAACGGCCGATGCCGACCTGGACCTCGGCACCGAGCTGCACATCCTGCTCACCCTGCATGCTGTCGAGCCCACGACGTTCGAGCCACCAAATGTTGCGCTGGCCGAAGAGCAGGAAGCCGCGCACGTTCCGAACTTCGCGCAGCCCGTCCCAGGCTTCGGCGACGATCGCGCTGTCGCCGGCAGTCAACTCGTCGAAGTCGCCGCGTGTGACCTGAATGCTCTCGCGGCCGCCGGGATAGGTCAGCTCCTGAAACGTCATGGCGGCGCCGAGCAGCGTGATGTTGCGCTGTGGCCCAATCCGGGTCATGACCGACATGTCCATCGTCTTGTCGCGGACCGGCACGAGCACGTGCAGCCGCTGCTCAGGCATCTCACGCACGAAATCGAAGTGCCGGTCGCGACGCTGGAAGCTCTGGCGCGCCGACCAGCGGCCGACATCGCCGACGAAGGGAAACGCGATCGTCTCGTGCACGAATGTTCCGGCCCGCGTGCCGCCACCACCGAGGTCGAGGTTCCAGCGGGTTCCGCCGAGCTGTGGCGTGCGGTACGAGATGCCGTACTCGCGGATTGCACGATGCTCGAAGAAATGGACGCCGACCTGCTGCCCGGTACCCAACAGGTTGAGCTCGCGCAGCGCGGCGCCACGCAGGCCAAAACCGTTATCGAACCGGAGCCGCACATCGACCCGCGTGCTCCACTCGTCCTGCGTGTCGACGACGAGATGATAATTGCCGTCGTCCTGCGGCACGCCGAAGACGTCGACGTGGGACAGAAAGTCGAGACTCCGCAGGAGCCGCTCCGATTCCTCTGCCAGGGCGGGATCGAAGCAGTCGCCGCGCCCGAGCAGGAGCTCGCGTCGGATCACGCTCTCGCGCGTGCGCACGTGCAGTCGATTGGCCAGCCGATAGGCCCACGCCAGGCGCCGGTCGAGGTCCGGGTCACTGGTGTCGAAGATGGAATGGTTGTCGATGAAGACGTGACCGATCCGGCCCGTCTCGCAGCGCTCGAGGGCATCCTCACCGCGCTCCTGGGCGGCCGCTGCGGGTGCGGACAGAATCGCGGCGATCAGCAGGACGCGGCGCATGCTCCAGCGGTTCGGGAACGCACATGAGGCGCGCCGGAAGCCTTTGCCGGCGCAAGGCTTGTGCGCTTGACACCTCGTTTCGCGCCAGGATAACCTAGCCTGCTCCACCCCAGCAACGCCGACCTCCTCGGCTCAGGAGAACTACTGCGTGAGTCAGCGGCATCAGGAAGCGCTCAACTACCATGCCGACGGCCGGCCGGGCAAAATCGCCGTCGTGCCGACCAAACCCGTAGGCACGCAGCGGGACCTGGCTCTGGCGTACACGCCGGGCGTCGCCGAACCCTGCCGCGAGATCGCTCGCGACCCCGAGCAGGTCTTTCGCTACACCGCGCGCGCCAACCTCGTCGCGGTCGTGACCAACGGGACGGCCGTCCTGGGCCTGGGTGACATCGGGCCGTTGGCCGCCAAGCCCGTGATGGAAGGCAAGGGCGTGCTCTTCAAGCAGTTCGCCGACATCGACGTGTTCGATATCGAGGTCGCCACTAGCAGCGCCGACGAGCTGATCCGCTTCTGCGAGCTGCTGGAGCCGACCGTTGGCGGGATCAATCTCGAGGACATCGCTGCGCCGGACTGCTTCCGGATCGAAGAGCAGCTAAAGGAACGGCTGCAGATCCCGGTGTTTCACGACGACCAGCACGGAACAGCGATCATCAGCGGCGCGGCACTGATCAACGCCCTCGAGGTCGTCGGTAAGCGGGCGCAGGACGTACGTGTGGTGTTCAGCGGTGCGGGCGCAGCCGCGATCGCGACGGGCGAACATTACATCAGGCTCGGCATCCGCCGCGAAAACATCATCATGTGTGACAGCAAGGGCGTGATCACCAAGGAGCGGGCCGAGGGGATGGATCCATACAAGGCGCGCTTTGCGCAGGCCGGCAGCGTAACGTCGATCAGTGACGCGCTGCGGGACGCCGACGTCTTTGTCGGCCTGTCGGTCGGTGGCCTGCTGACGGGCGCCATGGTCGCCGCCATGGCCGAGCGACCCATCATCTTCGCCCTCGCCAATCCGGACCCGGAGATCACGCCCGAAGCCGTTCGCGAGGTGCGCGGTGATGCGATCATCGCCACCGGCCGCACCGATTACCCGAACCAGGTCAACAACGTTCTGGGCTTTCCATTCATCTTTCGGGGCGCGCTCGATGTGCGCGCGCGAGCGATCAATGAGGAAATGACCATGGCCGCGACTCGCGCGCTGGCCGATCTCGCCAAGCAGGACGTGCCCGAGGCAGTCGCCGCGGCTTACGAGCAGCAGAGCTTCCGCTTCGGCCCGGAATACCTGATCCCGAAACCCTTCGATCCTCGCGTGCTGCTCTGGGTTGCACCCGCGGTGGCGCGAGCGGCGATGGAGACCGGCGTCGCGCGCACGCACATCGATCTGGATGCGTACCGCAATCGGCTGGAGGCCAGGCTCGGCCGGCGGCGCGAGGTCATGCGCGACCTGCACCTCAAGGCGGCCAGCGATCCGCGGCGGATCGTATTTCCGGAAGGCGAACACGAGCGAGTGATCCGCGCTGCGGCGCAGATCGTCGAGGAGCACATCGCGCGGCCACTCCTGGTCGGGCGACCGCTGCGGATCCGCGAAACCGCGGCGCGCCTCGGCATCGACCTGCAGGGCGTGACGCTGGTCGATCCGGCCGCCGATGTCGAGATCCGCGAGCGCTACGCGCAACACTACTACGAGCGCAGGCAGCGTCGGGGCATCACGTTGGCGGAGGCGCGCGAGCGCGTGCGCATGCCGGTCTATTACGCGTGCATGATGCTGCTGGACGGGGACGCCGACGGTCTGATTGCGGGGGAGGACATGCACTATCCGGACGCGGTGCGTCCGGCGCTCGAGATCATCGGGACCGCGCCGGAGATCACACGCGTCGCGGGACTGTACATGATGATCTTGAAGGACGACCTGATGTTCTTCGCCGATGCGACCGTCAATATCGATCCGGACGAGGAGGTGCTCGCGGAGATCGCACTGCTGTCGGCGCGGTTCGTCCAACGTCTGGGCATCGAGCCGCGCATGGCGCTGATCTCCTTCTCGAACTTCGGCTCGGCGCGCGAGCCGCAGTCGGAGCGCGTTCGTCAGGCTGTCGAACGCGTGCGTCGGCTGGCACCCGACCTCGTGCTGGACGGCGAAATGCAGGCGGACAGCGCCGTCGTGCCGTCGATCCTGCGTGAGCGCTACCCCTTCAGCACGTTGCAGGATCGGGCCAATGTGCTGATCTTCCCGAACCTGGATGCCGCCAACGCGGCCTATAAGCTGCTCGCCCGCCTGGGTGGCGCCGAGGCCGTCGGTCCGATCCTGCTGGGCATGGCCCGACCCGTCCACGTGCTCCAGCGGGGTAGCGAGGCCGCGGACATCGTGAACCTGGCGGCGATTGCTGTCGTGGACGCGCAGCAGAGCTCTCCGGGCACTCCGGTCAAGGTCTGAGAGGGATGGCGACCACACTCAGCAGCGAGCTGTCGCAGCATGGTCTGCGGCCCGAGGGACGAGTGCACGTCAATCTCGCACCCGCGGAGCTGATCGAGCACGCGCTGCGGCGCGAGGAGGGCCGCCTCTCGGCTGATGGCGCATTCGTCGGCATCACGGCACCGCATACGGGTCGCTCGCCGAACGACAAGTTCACGGTAGAGGAGCCGACGTCGCAGCGCGAGGTCTGGTGGGGCAAGGTCAATGTACCGCTCCAGCCTGCGCAGTTCGAGGCGCTGCATGACGCCATCGCGCAGCATTTGACCGAACCCGACCTGTACCTGCGCGACGTCTGGGCGGGAGCGCACGCCGACTACCGGATCGGCATACGAGTGATCACGCCGAGCGCATGGCACTCGCTGTTCGTCCACAACATGTTCCGCGAGCCGCACGCCGCAGAGCGTGAGCGCTTCGAGCCCGACTTCACCGTGCTGCATGCACCGGAAATGCAGTCGGATCCAGAGGTCCACGGCACGCGCTCGGGGACCTTCGTCGTCGTGAACTTTGGCGAGCGGATGGTCCTGATCGGCGGTACACGCTACGCCGGTGAGATCAAGAAATCGATCTTCTCGGTAATGAACTACCTGCTCCCGCGGAAGGGCGTGCTGTCGATGCACTGCTCGGCGAACATGGGCGAAGCGGGCGATGTCGCCCTGTTCTTCGGCCTCTCGGGCACAGGCAAGACGACGCTCTCCGCCGATCCCCAGCGCCAGCTCATAGGTGATGACGAGCATGGCTGGGCCGACGACGGCGTGTTCAATTTCGAGGGCGGCAACTACGCCAAGGTGATCCGCCTCTCAGCGGAGGGCGAGCCGTTGATCTACGCGGCGAGCCGCCGCTTCGGCGCGATCCTGGAGAACGTCGTGCTGGACGAGCGGACACGCGAGGTCTGCTGGGAGGACGATTCGATCACCGAAAACACACGATCCTCCTATCCGCTGGCCTTCATACCTGGTGCCGTTCCGAGCGGCCGCGCCGGGCACCCGAGCAACGTGGTGTTCCTCACCGCCGACGCGTACGGTGTGCTGCCGCCGCTGGCGAAGCTCACGCCGGAGCAGGCAATGTATCAGTTCCTGTCCGGCTACACCGCGAAGGTGGCCGGCACGGAGCGCGGCGTCACCGAGCCGAAGGCGACGTTCAGTGCCTGCTTCGGTGCGCCCTTCCTGCCGCTGCCGCCCGCGCGCTACGCCGGACTCTTGGGCGAGAAGATCGCGCAGCACGAGGTGCAGTGCTGGCTGATCAATACAGGCTGGACCGGCGGCCCCTACGGCAAGGGCGAGCGCATGCAGCTCGACCACACGCGAAGCATGGTGACGGCTGTGCTGAAAGGGCAGCTCGATGACGTCGAAACCCGCGAGGATCCGGTCTTCGGGCTGCACGTGCCTAGGCAGGTGCCGGGTGTGCCCGGTGACGTGCTCGACCCGCGCGGCACCTGGGACGATCCGGCCGCCTACGACGAGCAGGCCAGCAAGCTCGCCGCCATGTTCCGGGAGAACTTCGCGGCGTTCGAGGCGGAGGTGTCCGACGCCGTGCGCGCGTCGGGTCCCCGGATCTGATTCTCTTGTACCTGCGTGATCCGCTGTGGGACACGATCCGGCTCGACCCGGTCGCCGTCCGCATCGTCGATTCTGCCGCGTTCCAGAGGCTCCGCTTCATCAAGCAGCTCGGGCTGGCTCACCTCGTCTACCCGGGTGCGACCCACACGCGCTTCGACCACGCGCTCGGTGTGTACCACCTCGCGCAGCGCGCACTCGCGCTGCTGAGCGACCAGGGCGCGCTGGAGGAAATGCCCGCGCTCGAGCCGAAGCTGGTGCCGCTCGCGGCGCTGCTCCATGACATCGGCCATTACCCGTTCTCCCACGCGGTCGAGGAGCTGGACGAGGATCGCATCCCCGGTCATCACGAGGCTGTGGCCGGCCGGTTCCTGGCCGACCCCGAGGTACGCGCAGCGTTGCAGTCGGTGGGCGACGATGGACCGGAGCGTATCGAGCAGCTCATCCGGGGTCGGTCGGACAGCGCACTCCAGGGGCTGGTCAGTGGTCCGCTCGACCTCGACAAGATCGAGTACCTCAAACGCGACGCGCGTTTTGCGGGTGTGCCCTACGGCGAGGTAGATGTCGATCGACTGTTGCACGCCCTGGTGCTGGTGGAGGATCCAGCCACCGGCCGGCGTGAAGTCGGCGTCCACGAGAAGGGGGCGGCAGCGCTCGAGTCGCTGCTGTTCGCCAAGTACCAGATGTTCAGGAACGTCTACTGGCATCACGCCGTGCGTGCCGCGACCGTGATGTACAAGCGCATCGTCGATGACGCGCTCACGGCGCGCCTGCTCACGCCGGAGGAGCTCGTGGGCCAGACGGATGAAGCGTTGCTCGTGCTGCTCGAGGCGCGCGGCGCCGCCGCCGCACGGGAATCGGGCGGCGCCGGCGAGTCGGCGGCCACCGACGCGGAGGCGCGGGGCGACGTCGCGCAACGTGTGGCGCGCTGGGTGCGCATGCTGCGCCGACGTAAGCTGCCGAAGCGTGCAGCGGAGGTGACCGCGGCCGAGCTGCGCGCGTTCGCCGCGGCGCCCGAACCGGCCGAGGAGGTGAGCGACTGGCTCGCCGTGGATACGGCGCTGAAGCGGCGGTTGGAGGAGCGGCTCGCGTGCGAGCTCGCGTTGCAGCCCGGCTCGGTGTTCGTCGACTATCCGGAAAAGCGCGCGATGTTCGGACTGGATCTGCTGGTGCGCCGGCGGACGGGCGAGGTACTGCGTCTGGGTCCTGCCGGTCGTGAAGGGCTGATCGGACTTCCGCGCATCGCGGCCGAACTGTACCGGTCGGCGCGTGTGCTGCGCATCTACACGCTCGGTGCGCGCGTGCGCTTGTCCGGCGAGGCCGTTGCGCGATTCATGGTGCAGACGCCCGAGGCGCTGCGCGCGCGGCTGGATGGCGATGAGCCGCTGTCGATCGCAGCGGAGTGAGCCGCGCCAGCAGCACCGTGATGTTGTCGTGGCCGCCGCGCTGGTTCGCGGCATCGATCAGCGCGCCGGCGACAGCCTCCAAGCGCGCGGACGCGCCGATCAGCTCAGAAATCTCACGGTCGTCCAGCATGCCGGTCAGTCCGTCGGAGCAAAGCAGGACGATGTCGCCGGCGTGCAAGGCGCATTCGACGAGGTCGACTGGCACGGTGGGTTCGGTCCCGAGGGCGCGGGTCAGAATGTTCGAGAACGGATGCAGGCGGGCCTGCTCGGGGGTCAGCAGTCCGGCTTCGGCCTGCTCCTGAACCCAGGTATGATCGCGTGTGACCTGCTCGAGTGCGCCATCCCGCCAGCGGTAGGCGCGCGAGTCGCCGATATGTGCGATGACGCCGACGCGGTCGCGCGGCACCAGCGCCAGCGCGGTCAGCGTGGTGCCCATTCCCGACTGGTCGCGGTTGCGTTCGGCCGCGGCGAAGATTTCGCCGTTGGCCATGGTCGCTGCGCGCTCGAGCGCGTCTGCGACGCGGCGGCGACCGTGTCGCAGGGACAGCGTCGGCTGCAGCTCGCGGGCGACGGCGGCGACGGCCATGGCGCTGGCGACCTCGCCGGCGGCGTGGCCGCCCATGCCGTCGGCCACAGCGAACAGGCCCTGCTCCGGCCGCAGCACGTACGCGTCCTCGTTCTGCGGGCGCCGCTGGCCGCGATCGCTCAGCGCCGTGGACTCCCATCTCATGACGCGGAAGGCTAGGTTCCCCTGCAGAGGCGAGCAAGCGTATGCAGGGCATCGGCCTTGCCGCCGGGAGGAATGCGATGCGGACCCTCATGATTCTCGCGCTATTGGTATCGGTCGCGTCATGCCGGCCGCGCAACCTCGAGGAGGAGGCGGGTGCGGAGCCCGAGCCGCCGCCGGCCGCGGCTCTGGCCGGCGCCGCCGACACGCTGACACTGCAGCACCAGCTGGCGCAGCTCGAGGCGTTGCTGGCTCCCGCAGAGGAGAGCAGCGACAAAGCGACCATCGAGAGCCTCGCCGTCCAGGCCGAGGCAGTGACCGACCGGCTGCTGGAAACACGGATACCGTTCGCCCAGCTCGCGAATGGCTACTCCGTCGAGTCGCGCGTGCGCCAATTGCAGTCGCTCGCCGATCGGGTGATCGCCCGGATCCGGCGCGATAATGGCGACCCGCTCATCGGCGATGATATTCGACTGCTGCGCGCATCGGTAGCGAGCCTGCGCCAGGAGATGTCGCACGGCGGCGGCCCGGCGCGGCCACCGGTGGATTCACTGCTCGCCGCGGCGGGCGCGTCCCGTATCCTCGGTGACGCCGCGCCAGGCAGCAGCGAGGGCGGCGCGCAGGCCCCGCGCCTGCTCGGCGATCCGATCAATCGGGACGACCCCGGCAACTGAGGACGGCGCGCAGCGCCCCGTTTCGAGCCTGGTCTTCATGCCGGCAACGCAAACCCACCCTGCGGCTGGATCGCCCCTGCCGCTGCTGTATCCCCTGTCCGGCGCGGCGCCGACGGTCGAGCCCCTCGCGCTGGATCAGCTCTGGTTCCAGGTCGCCGGCACGGTCTGCAACCTGCGCTGCGCTCATTGCTTCATCAGCTGCGCGCCCGAAAATCACGCCTTCTGGTTCATGTCGCTGAGCGACGTGCAGCGCCATGCGCGCGACGCGCTCGCGCTCGGCGTCCGGGAGTTCTACCTCACCGGCGGCGAGCCCTTCATGAACCGCGAAATCACCGAGATCGTCGCGTTCCTGCTGGAGCACGGTCCGGTCACGGTTCTGACCAATGCGACGCTGCTGCGTGAGCGCGACGTTGCGCGGCTCGCCGCCGCCGAACGCGCTTCGCCCTACTCACTCGAGCTGCGGGTCTCGATCGATGGACCCGATGCGGCAGCCAACGATCCGGTGCGTGGCGCCGGCACCTTCGAGCGCGCCATGCAGGGAATCGAGCTGCTCCTGCACCACCGACTGCTGCCGATCGTGACCGCCGTCCAGGTGTGGGCGCCCGACGCCGACGAGGACGTGCGATGCCGCTTCATCGAGGCATTACGCGCGCGCGGCTACGCGAATCCGCGAATCAAGCTGCTGCCTCGGCTCGCGATCGGCCGCGAGGTCGCCCGCACCGGCGGCTATCATGATGGCGACCGCGTCACACACGAGATGATGCAAGGCTTCGATGTCACAGAGCTGATCTGCAGTTCGGCCCGCGTCGCGACCAGCCGTGGCATCTGGGTCTGCCCGATCCTGCTCGACGCGCCGGATGCGCGCCTGGGCGATACGCTCCACGATGCGCTCGTGCCCTATCCGCTGCGCCATCATGCTTGCTATACCTGCTGGCTGTACGGCGCGATCTGCTCGAATTACGGCGTCTTCGGCGAGCGGTAGCGCGCAACGGGAGCTGCGATCGCATCGGGCTTTGCGAGCACGCACCGGGACGCCCGACCCGGTACCAAGGACCAGGGAGCAGCACAGCGGATGCAACGTATCGCCGTGTTCGGCGGCGTGTACAGCAACTATCTCGCACTCGAACGCTGCCTCGAGGATGCGCACGTCCGAGGCGCGGAGGCCATCTATTGCCTGGGGGATCTGGGCGGCTGCGGTCCGTTCCCCGAGCGCGTCTTTCCGCTACTGATCGACGCAGACGTGCAGGTCGTCCAGGGCAACTACGATCACTCGATCGGGCACGACCGCGATGACTGCGCCTGTGGGTACACCGACCCACTGGACAACTACTTCGCGCGCGTCTCCTATGAGTACACACAGCGCCAGACGCCCGTGCGCTGGAAGCCGTGGTTGCGCTCACTGCCGCCCAGTCGACGCGTGCGCCTGGGCCGCTATCAGCTCCACCTCTGTCATGGCTCGCCTCGCAGGACCAACGAGTTCGTTTGGGAATCCACGGCGTCCACGGCGTTTCTCGACCGGCTCGTGGAGCAAGCGCGCGCCGACGTCGCCATCGGGACGCACACGGGCCTGCACTGGGCCCGCCGGCTGCCGGGCCGGCCAGGCCCGGACCGCTGGTGGATCAATGCGGGCGCGATCGGTCGTCCGGCCAACGACGGTGGCACACACGTCTGGTATACGCTGCTGGACGCCTCACAAGCCGAACTGAGCGTGCAGTTCGTGCCGCTCGATTACGATCACGAGCGGCTGGCCGCGGAGATCGAGGCGGAATCCCTGCCGGCAGAATTCGCTGAGACCGTGCGCACCGGGTGGTGGACCACCTGCCTGGAGGTCCTGCCCATGAAGGAGCGGCGGCGCGGCCGGCACTGAGCGCCCGGGAACCCGCCCTCGACGCAGGGGTTACAGTGCGCAGGAGCGCTCCGACCGCCCGCGGCAGCACGCCGACGGGCGCATTTCATGGGCAGAATCCTTGCATCCCGGCGTAGGAACTGCTGACGCACGAGTGAGCATGGCGGAGAAGACCCGAAAACGGCGCCGACGTCGCGCGCCCGAGCGGCTGGGCGAGTTCCCGCGCGCGGGGCTGGACGACCAGACAGCGCTCGATCACTACCTGCGGGAGGTCAGCCTGCACCGGCTGATCGACCAGGCGGAGGAGATCGAGCTGGGTCGGCGTGCGCAGGAAGGCGATGAGGACGCCATCCAGGAGCTGGTCCGCTCGAACCTGCGCTTCGTGATCAGCGTTGCGAAGAAGTACCAGAACCGTGGCGTTCCCCTGATCGACCTGATTCAGGAGGGGAACGTCGGGCTGGTCACGGCCGCCAAGAAGTTCGATCCGGAACAGGGCGTGAAGTTCATCTCCTACGCGGTTTGGTGGATTCGGCAGGCGATCCTTTCGGCGCTGGCGAACCAGGGGCGGGCTGTGCGCGTGCCCTTGAACCGTGCGAGCGACCTGGCTCGAATCTTTCGCGAGCGTGAGCGTCTGAAGCAGGAGCTGCGTCGCGATCCCACGACCGAAGAGGTCGCCGAGGCGGCGAAGCTGACGCCGGAAGTCGTCGAGCAGCTGCAGACTCTGAACGCATCGGAGATCCGCCTCGACGCGCCCATTGGTGATACCGACGACAGCAAGCTGGTCGAGCGGTTCGTCAGCGAGGAGGCGGCGGAGCCGGAGGAGGCAGTCGAGGAGCGGCTGCTTTCCGAGGAGATCGAACGCGCATTGGACACACTCAGTCCACGCGACGCGCAGGTGCTGCGCCTCTATTTCGGCCTGGACAACGGTCGCGAGCATACCCTCGAAGAGATCGGCAACATGCTCGGCGTCACGCGTGAGCGCATCCGACAGCTCCGGGACCGTGCGCTGAAACGCCTGCGCGAAGGCGATCTGGGCCCCGCGCTGGAGAGCTTTGCCGCCTGAGCCGCACGCGAAGGCCGCCGGACCCGAGCGCGTGCGGCGCTCGCCGGCCACCTCTACATCCAGCCTCACTCGCCTCCAGCACCGATACGCCTCCCGATGATGCCCCAGCGCGGCCTGGTCCGCTCTGCGGTCGGTGGCGTCTATGAGGTGGAGCTCGATGACGGCGAGCTGATCGAAGCCGTGCTGCGCGGCCGCATCAAGCGCGACGAGAAGTCCGGCGACCGCGTCGTAACCGGCGATCGCGTCGTCGTCGAGCGCGCTGAAGGCGGACGCGCGACGATCGCCGAGGTCGAGCCGCGGCGCAGCCTGCTCGCCCGTCGCGCACCCGGACGGAACGTGCACCGCTCCAAGCCGATCGCGGCGAACCTCGATCAGGTGCTGCCCGTTTTCGCGACCGCGCACCCGGAGCCGAATCGGCGCATGCTGGACCGCTTCCTCGTCCTTGCCGAATCCAGCGGCCTGTCGGCGGTCATCATCATCAACAAGGTCGATCTGGTCGGCACAGGAACCGTACGCGACCGGTTCCGCGACTACGAGTCGGCCGGCTATCCGCTGCTGCTCACCAGCGCCAAGGACGGCTCGGGCCTCGATGCGCTGCGCGACCGCATTTGCGGCCGCATCAGCGTGTTCACGGGACCATCCGGTGCGGGCAAGTCCAGCCTCCTCAACGCCCTGGAGCCGGGCCTCGGGCTGCGGACCGCCGCCGTCAGCAAGGCCGTAGGGAAGGGGCGTCACACGACCGTCGCCTCACGTTTGATCCCACTGGCCTGCGGTGGATACGTCCTCGACACGCCGGGGCTGCGCGAGGTTGGATTGTGGCGCGTGCCGGCCGCATCGCTCGACGACTGTTTCCCGGAGTTCCGGCCGTACCTGGGACACTGCCGTTTTGGCAGTGACTGCAGCCATACCCACGAGCCCGATTGCGCGCTACGCGACGCGGTGGCCGGCGGCGCCGTCAGCGAGGCGCGCTACGAGAGCTACCGCGCGTTGTACGCCGGCGATGCTGAGGCCATGTGACTCCTGGGCGGGCTGCCTCGTCCATCGGAGGACGGGCCAATGCGGCGGCGTTTCCCAGCGGCCGCGGATCAACCAGGAGGGGTAGATGCGATCCATTTCGACACTGACTCTGCTCGCCCTCGTGTTGCCGGTGGCGGCGTGCGAGGACGGCATCGGTCTCGATGGCCGGGGCACGGCGCGGGTGACGCTCGCGCAGTCGAGCATGCAGTCGGCGATGGTGACGACGGACCAGATCATGAGCGACGCAGGGATGGCGTCTGTCGAGCTCGAGCTAGTCGAGTCGATCAAGCTGCAGATCACGGGCGTCGACTTGCTGCCTGCCGGTGAGGATGATGAGGCTGCGGGTGGCTGGGTGACGCTGAGCGTCACGGGTGGCGGTAGTGCCGAGTTCGACCTGCTGGCGGTGCCGGATGAGACTCAGGCGGGCATCGAGCTGGCGCGTGGCGAGGTCGAGGCGGGAAGCTACTCGAATCTGCGGATCCGCTTCAGCGACGCTACGATCACGTTCAATCAGCCTGTGACGGTCGGGCCGGCGTCGTTCGACGCCGACACGGAGTACGATCTCTTCATTCCGAGTGGTGCACAGACGGGCATCAAGACGGACATCGCGTTCGTCGTCGAAGAGGACGCCACGGACACGGTGCTGCTGATCTTCGATGGGGCGCAGTCGACCGCGAGTATCACGGCGACCGGCTCGGGCAGCGTCATTATGGCGCCGGTGTGGCGTTCGAGTGTGGAGGAATGAGGGGGACGGCAGTGGAAGAGGTAGTGTAAGGGCTGAGAGCAAGTGTAAGTGTGAGTGTAAGTGTAAGTGTGGGGGGAGCGCGCAGCGCTCCCCCCTCTTGTTGTGCGGTAGGGTTTGCGGGGGTTCTCTCTTTGGCGCGGGGGCGAAGCGACTGTAGCTTGTGGTCATGCTATGTGCCCTGAGCTGGAGCGGCGGCAAGGATTCGGCACTTGCGCTCGATCGCGCGGTCGGACTCGGCCACGACGTGCGGATCCTGTTCAACATCTACGAGGGCAACACCGGGCGGGTTCGGTTTCATGGCGTGCGCCGCGAGCTGATCCAGGCGCAGGCGGCTGCGCTGGGGGTCGAGCTCATTCAACGTCGGACGCATCCGCTCGATTATGAAGCGGTCTTCCTGTCCGTGCTCGAGGAACTGAGCACGCGAGGCATCGAGGCGGTCGCATTCGGCAACATCCACCTGACAGACATCCGTGCGTGGTACGAGGAACGCACGACCGCACACGGATTCGCGCACGTCGAGCCGCTCTGGGGCACGTCGCCGAAACGGCTGCTGGACGAGCTGTGCAGCCGCGGCTGGCGCGCGCGCATCGTGAGCGTCAACCTGGAGCTGGGGCACCCCGATTGGTTGAGCCGGGAGGTCGATGCGGCGTTTGCCGCCACGCTCCAGCGGCTGCCGGATGTCGATCCTGCCGGCGAACGCGGCGAGTATCATTCCTTCGTCTTCGCTGGTCCGTTGTTTCCCGAGCCGGTCGACTTCGCCGTCGGCAAGACGTTCGAGCGCGAGGGGCATCGGATCGAGGATCTGCTGCCGGTACCGCCCGCGCACGAGGCCGCGTACGGTTGACGACGGTGCGGGCCGCTGGCCACATTCGTTTTCTCACCGGGCCGTGGTCCGCCGTGGTGCCTGCCCGCGTCTCCCGCAGAACAGCAGCGTATGCCGATGTATCGCCACAGCTCCGGTGATCCGGAGCCAGAGAACCGGCTTCGGCCACGTGTGACGGCTGTCCTCGTGGTTGGAGTGGTGCTGGGCCTCGTGATCGCGCGTCCGGCCGCTGCGCAGGACGCCGGCCTGCTGTTTGGTCGGGTCACGGCCGAATCGGAGCCGGTCGCGGGTGCGGAGGTTCTGCTGCTGCGCGCGGATGTCGCGCGGCACCAGGTCGCAACGGACAGCAGCGGTGCGTTCCGCGTCAGTGGCGTGGCACCGGGCGAATACACGCTGACGGTGCGCGCTCTCGGGTTCCGTGAGCGCAGCATTCGCGGCATCAGGATCGTGCCCGGCGCCGCGCGCGTGGTCGACGTGACATTGGAGTCGGCGCCGGTCGAGCTCGAATCGCTGGAGGTCGTCGGCCAGCGTGTGCAGATTTCGCGCGAGGACACGGAGTTCAGCGTCGAGGTGGCGGAAGAGGAGATCATGCTGCTGCCGACGACGTACGATCCCAAGGACCTCGTGGCGCTGACCCCCGGCGCGCGTGCGGGTCAGGTCTGGGGTGGGGCGAACGTACAGGCGAACAACTACCAGCTCGACGGTCTCGCGGCGAATCATCCGGGAGTCGGCGGAGACCTGGTGCAGCCGAGCATCAACTGGATCGAGCGGATCGAGGTGCGCGGCCTCGGTGCCGGAGCCGAGTACGGCAATTTTCAGGGCGGTCTCATCAACATCGTGACGAAGACCGGGAGCAACGTCTTCGAGTCCGCGTTCCGCATGAGCATGGAATCGCACGTGCTGAACTCGAGCAATCTGGTGCCGACTGAAATCGGCTCGGAGATCGCCGCGCGGTACGACGCCGAAGCAGAGGTCCGTGGGCCGGTGTTCCGCGACCGGCTCTTCTACTACCTGGCCGGCCAGTTCATCCGACGCGATGCACGTGCGCAGAACCATCTACCGGGCGAGGAAGCACCGTTTCTAGCGACGCTCGAGGAGCATCAGGAAACGAAGTTCTTCAGCAAGCTCACCTGGACGCCGACCGAGACCGACCTCGTGGAGGTGGCCGCCGGGCGACTCGACATCGACGCGGAGCGCTACGGCATGACCGGCTACGAGACGCCCGAGGCGCTGTGGCGCTACGAGGCGCCAACCACGTTCTATACGCTGAGCTGGCAGCGGGACTGGACCGACTGGCTCGAGCTCGAGGCCAAGGTGAACCATTTCGGTCGCGTGGAGACCCGCTCGCCCTACGGCGGCACGGATGTGCCGGGCATGCAGTTCTACCGGCTGCGGCCGCCATTCACGACGTTCCTCAACGCTCCGCTACGCTTTCATCACGCACCGGAGAGCACTGCGGGCTCCCTTGTTTGGACGCTGCGCCCGCGCGTCGGCGGTTACGAGCACGTGCTCAAGCTCGGCGCCGAGCACAACCGCGGCGCGTTCCTCGATCAGCGATTCCGCAACGGCGGCATGACCTGGCAACCGGTGCGCAGCACGCGAGTCGTGCCATCGGATCCGACCACCTGGCGGCCCGACCGGCCAAACTTCATCCCGGTCACGTTTGGCGGTGAGGTCGACCTCAACGCACAGGTGGAGAGCAGCGCACTGTTCGCACAGAGCAGCATCGCGCTCGGCTCGCACCTCGTGCTGACACCAGGTGTGCGCTACGGCCGCTGGCTGGGCAGGCTCACACCAGGTGGCGGTAGCGGTGAGACCTTCGATGCAGTCGATGACGCGGCCGTCGAGCCGCGGATCGGTTTGCTCTTCGATCCGACGGGTCGTAACACCTTTGTTCTGAAGGGACACTGGGGCCGGTACCACCAGAACATGATCGCGCAGATCTTCGAGCGCGTGCAGGGCGGCAACGTCTTCACGAACGAAGAGCTATGGTTCTACCGCGGCCCGAAGTTCGAGGACCCCACCATGCGCTTCACCGAGCAGGAGCGCGATCAGCTCGCCGAGCAGGGGATCTTCCAGCACCAGAGCACGATCGTGCTGAACGAGACCGGCCCGGTCCAGAACTACCAGCAGCCATACGTCGATCAGTGGATTGTCGGCCTGGAGAAGACATTCGGTCGCTCGGTAAAGTTGGAGGCGGTATACGTCAACCGTCGCAACCGCAACATGGTTGCGTTGGTCGATCTGAATCGCGCGACGAACTACACCAGGTTCGACCGTGTGCGCGTGCTGGACGCAGGCGGGAACCCGGTGCCGTTCGAGGGCGGTAACCTGGAGCTGCGCGAGGTCTACATTCCGAACTTCGTGTTGATCGAGCGGCTGCGCTGCTTGGTTTTCGCCGATTGTCCCGACGCGTTGCCGGTGCCTGGTCTGTCGTACGCCGACACGCTGTCGCTGACCTGGGATCCGGATTATGTCCTGACGACAGCTCCCGATGCGCAGCGCAAGTTCGATCAGTATCAGTTCTCGGTCGAAGTCCAGAGACCTCGCTGGGGAGCGACATTCTCAGCAGTGTTCACCGATCTGCGAGGCACTCTCGACAATGTCACCGGCTACGATGATCCGGCCGAATACAGCGCGGGTCCGTACGTTCGCGTCAACGAAGGAGTCAATTCGTTCGGGCCGCTGCGCAATTTCGCCGAACGCGAACTGAAGCTCTCGGTTTACGGTCAACTGCCCTGGGCGTTCAAGGGTGGCGCGTTCTGGACTTACGCCGCGGGCGACCACTTCTCGCCACGCTTCACGATCTCGTCGATCGGCCTGAACCGGTACCAGATCCATCGCGGCCCGGAGCTCGATTACCAGTTCTTCTGGCCGCTGGAAGGTCACAACGTTTTCGTGGGTCCGCGGGGGCTGCCGACCCTGCGGCGGCGGGCGATCCTCGACCTGCACCTGGAGCGCGAGGTGCCGGGCTTCTTCGAGAACGTCGTCGTCTCGTTCGATCTGTTCAACGTCGCCAATTCCGATGCCATCACGCGAGTGAACACCTCAGTGAACGAAGGCAGGAACTACTTCGATTTCCTGCCCCCGGTACCGGGAGTCGACCGCAACGAGTACTACCGCGCAGTGCTCGAGCGAGTGCGGCCGCGCACGCTGCGGCTCGGGCTGCGGGTCGACCTGTAGCGGCGTACGGCCGCTCAGAACGCGAGCCGCGCGCCGAGGAACAGCGCGCGGCCGGGCGCCGCGAAGCCGAGCACCTCCTGGTATGCGGCATCGAGAATATTTTCGGCGCGCGCGGTAATCGTGAGCTGCGGCAGGCGCCGGGTGCGCACAGGCAACTCGCCCGCCAGGTCCACGCGCGTGTGCGGCTCGAGCCGTACGCGTCGTGAGGGAAAGCTGCTGAAGTCGCGGTCGACCCGCTCGCCGGTGTGAGTCGCGGTCAGTTGAACGGACGCGCCGTCGGCGGTGCGTAGCGTGGCCCGCAGGCTGGCGGCTTGGCGTGGCCGGCGCAGCAGCGCGGCCCCGGTGGCCAGCTCCGCATCGGCCCCTGCTTCGAAGGCGGAGTCGGTCACCTCCGCAGCGACGAACGAGTAGCTGCCGCTCAGGCCGAGCCAGCCGGTCGGCCGGAGCCGCGACTCGAGCTCGAACCCGCGACTGCGGGCAGCCGCGACGTTGGAGTAGCTCGGCTGATCTGCCGCGGCGGCGCCATTGTAGTCGATCATGTCGCGGAATCGTTGCTGGAAGACAGTCACAGCGACACTGTGGCCGCGTCGATCTCGCAGCTCTGCGCCGAGCTCCACACTATGGGACCGCTCGGGCCGCAGGTCCGGATTACCGCGCACGAAGCCAGTCGCGAAGTTCTGAAAGATCGTCGGCTCCTTGAATGCCGAGCCGGCGCTGGCCCGCAGACGCAGCGCGCGACTGAGCGGCGCGGCCACACCCACACGGTAGGTCGTGAACGTGCCGAACGCCTCGTTGTCATCGATCCGCACGCCACCGGTGGTCGTGACATCGGCCAGGCCAGTCACGAGCTGGGCGTAGTAGCCCGTGTTGTCACGCTCTGCGCCGAAGCTGCTCGGCAGGTTGCCGAACTGGGACAGAGACTCGCCGGCGGAGTGCTCCTCCTGCCGCTGGTGCGCCACGCCGATGGTCAGCAGGCCGGGTGCGCCGAGGTGCAGGTCGAGGCGTGCATCGACGATGTCGCGCACCTCCTCGGTCGCGACAATGTAGCCATAGAACCCGAGCGTGTCGGCGGGACCGTCAGCGCGATCGTCGATGCCGCCGTCCAATCTGTGCGTGCCGAACGTCGCTCGCAGCTCGGTGCGCGAGCCGAACCGATGGCCGACCTCCGCGCTGGCCACGAGCCGCTGCCCGTACTGGAATGCGTTCTGATCGACAACAGCGCCCGTGGCATCGGTCGGGTAATGGTACTCGAAATCCTGCAAACGTGCGCTGAAGCGGAGCTCCACGGCAGCGGGCGCGGCGTAGTCGAGCCGTAGCGAGGCTGCGTCGTTCCGGTAGTCATTGTTGAGGTCCAGCACTCCATCAGTGCGGAAGGCCGAAACGCCCGCGGCGATGTGGGTAGCGCCGAGGCGGCCGGTGTGGGAGGCAGCTCCATCCCAGGTTCCGTAGCTGCCGGCGCGAGCGCGCGCGACCGTGCTCCGCCCACCGCCGCTGCGCGTGAAGATCTGAACGACACCACTCACTGCATCGGAGCCGTACAACACGCTGACCGGCCCACGCACGACCTCGATCCGCTCGATCTGGTCCGTGGTCAGGCTGGACGGGTCGACGGCTCCGCCCGACTGGTTGATCGGCACGCCGTCGACCAGCACGAGGACGTAATCACTTTCACCACCACGCAGAAAGATCGATGCACGGCTGCCGTAGCTGCCGCTCTGCACGACGTGCAGGGCGGGCACCTCGCGCAGCGCGTCGATTACGTGGTGCACACCGCGCCGGCGCAGGTCGGCGCCATCCAGTACCGTGACCGCCGCCGGCAGCGCAGCAGCCGGCAGTGGTAAGCGCGTGGCCGTGACCACCAGCTCCTCGAGCTGAAAGGTGTCGGCGAGTTGCAGCGGCTCCTGTGCTGCGGCCGGCGAGGCAAGGAGTCCGAGCAGCGCCGCGGAAGCCACGGCTGCAGGCAGGTGGGTGACGTTCATGGTCCAGTCGGGTTCGGGGTCGACTCGAGGGCGAGCGGCGTGATCTGCGGCGCACCCGTATCCGGTCCGGGACCGGGATGCGCGAGCACGGCCACCGGCCAGGCGTAGACGGGTTCGAGGATCTCACGGCGGAGCACCTCCGCCGGCGAGCCGTCGGCCACGATGCGCCCACCGGCGAGCAGGACCAGCCGATCGGCGTAGCGGGCAGCGATGTTCAGGTGGTGTGTGACGAGCAGGATCGCGGTACGCTCGTCTCGAGCGAGGCGCCGGAGCAGCTCGAAGATCGCCATCTCATGGCGGATGTCGAGGGAGACGGAGGGCTCATCCAGGACGAGCGTCTCCGGCTCCTGCGCCAGCGCTCGAGCAATACGCACGCGCTGCCGCTCGCCGCCCGAAAGCGTGGCCAGTGGCCGGTGGGCCAGCGGGGCGACGTCGCACCGTTCGAGCGCGCGTTGGATGGCCAGCCGGTCGACCTCACGCTCGCGGCGCCAGGGACCGAGGTGGGGGTAGCGGCCCATGGCGACGAGCTGACGAACGGTGAGGGGGAACGACAATTCCTCGTACTGCGGCACGGCACCGAGTCGGCGCGCCAGCTCGCGACGGTCCCAGGTCTGCAGCGGGCGGCCGGCGTAGGATACGGCCCCGGCCGCCGGAATCAGTGCGCCGAGTGCGAGGCGGAGCAGCGTTGACTTGCCGGAGCCGTTGGGGCCGAGCACAGCACGAAGCTCGCCCGCCGCCAGCTCGACGGACACGTCGATCACCGCATCGGAGCTCGCGCCCGGATAGCAGTAGCGGACCTCGCGCAACGCGATCGTGCTCATGCCGTCCTGCGCGTGAGCAGCACGATGAACAGCGGCACGCCGACGATCGCCGTGACCACACCGACCGGTAGCTCGGTGGGGGCCACGACCGTGCGCGCCAGCGTGTCGGCCAGCAGCAGAAAGGCCGCGCCAGCCAGGACCGAGCCGGGCAGCAGCAGGCGATGGTCGGAACCCCACGCGAGTCGAATCATGTGGGGCACGACCAGACCGATGAAGCCAACCACCCCACTGACGGACACGGTTGCCGCGACCACGAGTGAGCTGACAATGAAGGCAACGCGCTTTACGGTCTCGACGCCGAGGCCGAGATACAGTGCGGACTCCTCACCCACGGCCAGCAGATCGAGCGGCCTGGCAAGCGCGAGCAGCACGATCATCCCCGGCGCCAGATAGATCGCGAGCAGCGCGGCCGACGACCACGTCGCGCCGGACAGCATCCCCATCATCCAGAAAATCGCCGAACGGAACATCTCGAGCGTTGTCAGGCTGAGCAGCAGCAGGATGATGGCGTTCGCGAACGCGCCGGTCACGACGCCGGCGAGCAGCAGCACGCGTGTGTCGAGGATCGGGCTTGTCGCGAGTGCAACACGGAACACGATGCCGATGGCGAGCAGCGCTCCACCGAAGGCAGCGAGCGGCAGCGACCATGGCGCGGTCGCCGCCCAGCCGAGGGCCACGGCAGCCACGGCGCCCACCGCTGCGCCGCCGGAGACGCCGAGCAGGTAGGGCTCGGCGAGTGGATTGCGCAGCAGCGCCTGGAACACGGCGCCGGCAAGTGCGAGCGCGCCGCCGACCAGGGCGGCGACGATCGCGCGCGGTAGCCGCAGCTCCAGCACGATCGTGCGGGAGGTGGCGTCGGCGCTGCCGCCGAAGGCGCGGAGCACGTCGGGCAGCGCGAGCTCCGCAGCGCCCACCGCGATGCTCAGCATGAAAGCGGCGGCGAGCAGGATCGCCAGCGCGAGCAGCCGCAGCAGCCGCTGACTCACGGTGCCGCCGTATCGGGGTGCAGCAGACGCGCGAGCTGGACGGCAGCGTGGCCGAGCCGGGGGCCGGGGCGATTGAAGAGCTCGGCATCGACGACGTACACACGGCCATTACGCACTGCATCGAGATCGCGCCAGCCGCGCAGCGACCGGAATCGCTCGAGCTGGTTGTCCTCTTCCGGAATGACCGCCGTCACGAGGACGTCTGGCTGGCGGCGCAGGATTTCCTCGAGTGAGACCTGCGGCCACGGTGAGCGCAGGTCGGCAAACACATTTTCTCCACCGGCGATCGTGATCAGCTCATCGACGAAGCTGCCGGGACCTGCGATGTAAGGCGGCTCGAGCGAGATCGGATACAACACGCGCGGCCGTGAAGCGTGTTCGGCGATCGCGCGGGCGCGCCCCAGATCGGCACTCAGCGCCGCCAAGACGGAATCAGCCGCCGAAGCGCGCCCCAGCAGAACCCCGAGATCGCGGATCGTGCGCTCCACTTCACTGACCGACTCGAGCCGGACACCGTAGACCGCTACTCCCGTTGCACGAAGTTGTGCGACGACCGATCGCGCCTGCGCATCCTGCCAGGCGATCACCAGGTCCGGCTCGAGCGCCAGCAGCCACTCGAGGCTCGGCGTCAGGCCCTGGCCAACCGAGGGCAGCGCGTCCAGTGCCGGCCACGTGTCGTAATCGGTGCGCGCGACCAGGCGATCCGCCGCACCAAGGGCGAGGACCATCTCGGTGCTCGCCGGAATGAGGGAGACGACGCGGGAGGCAGGACCTGCGAGCGCGACTTGCTGGCCGTAGTGATCCGTGACGCGCACCGTGCCGGTGGATGCCGCGCGCGGGCCCGACTCGGTGCAGGCGCCGGCGGCCAGCGTGGCCAGTACGAGCGCTGAACGAACCGCGGAGCGCAACAGAAAACCCGTCCTTTCGCCGGGGCGGAAAAGGTACGGGTACGAGGGCGGTTCGAGCGCTCCGTGCCCCGTGCCCCTCCCGCGAAGGGCGCTCAACTCGGGCGCGAACGGAGTCGGTCTCCTGGCTCGAGGCCGAGCCGTCCGCCTTCCCGGGGCTCGGCCCCAGTGGCATCTCGGACGGTCGTTGCGGCGCGCG
>JBOHRE010000027.1:0-39743 GCA_050732635.1 Longimicrobiales bacterium
GGGGGCCGGCGCGGCCGGTGCGTCAGGGGCGAGCGTGCTCCCGCCACTCGCCGGGCTCGGCGGCGGAGTCGCCGGCGCGGCGCCGCCTTCGGCGCGATCCGCGAGCCAGGCGTTCAGGAAGATCAGGATCACGAAGACATAGATGGCGCCCTGCTGCGCGATCCAGAAGCCGAGCGGCGCGCCGGCGATGCTCAGCGCGTTCACGCGCTCGGCCAGCAGGATGCCGAGCAGCGGGCCAGCGACGAACCAGACGGCTAGCAGCGCGAGCGTGCGGCGCCGCAGCCGGCGCCAGTTGCGAACGTGAATCGCCGGTTGATGCTCGCCGGCGCGCGGCGGCGATCCGTCGGCGCCTCGATGTCGCACCATGTCGTACAGCAGCTGGGATGAGCGAGCGCCGGTCAGGCTCGCGCGGCGCGCGAGCGGACCCAGGGCCGGTCACCGCAGCAGGTAAGGAAGTGAGGCTGGCCGCGCAACCGGGTCGGGCGTCGGGTGCTGCGCCTCCGGCGCGCTCAGTCGACGTAGACGCGGATGCGGCGCTCAGCGATCCGGCGGCCACGCCAGTCCTCGGCGATGAAGCCGACGGTGTAGGGGCCGCGGCCGCGCCAGTTCCAGTAGCGCGCATCGACGACGTCGACTTTGTGGGGCGTGCGGGTATCCCATTCGTCGTACATCTCGTACTCGCGGCTGTCGTCGACGTACCAGAACATGCGGTAGTCTTCAGGATGGTATCGGTTGTCGCGTACGCGAGCGCGCAGCGTCGTGACGCCGTAGAGCCGCTCGCCATCCTCGGGATGCAGCACCTCGATACCGCCGCCGATGCCGAAGACATCGCCGGCGTCGACGCAGCCAGAGAGCAGTAGCGCGAGCGCGGCGGCCGCGGCCAGGGAGCGCGCGCGGAAGAGCCTCGACCGTGAAGCTGGCCAGTTCCTCATCAGTGCCTCCGTCCGGGGGGTCGCCCGGCACAGCATCAGCAGGAGCGTGCCAGCGCTTCGAGGTGCGGCCGGTCGGAACCAAGTCGTTGCGCGGGAAGCAGTTGTATGCAGGCGCGCCGGTCACCAACCCCCGCCGCTCGTCCGTCGTGGCGGACACCGCGGTGTCCTCCGCCGAGGTCGGTCCGCAGGCCCTACCAAACAGAGGCCGAAGCGGTGGCGCGGCGGGCGGCGGGCGCCGAAGTTTTGCCTTCTCCCTGATACGCGAGGCAGACCCATGGCCGAGATGGTAGTGCCAGGCATCCCGGACGACGATCTAGCGGCATTGAACGCGCGGGCTGAGCGACACGGGCGCAGTGCGGAGGAGGAGGCGCGGGACCTGATCCAGCATGCGGCGCGCGAGGAGCGTGTGTGGCAGGATCTGTCACGTGCGGCGAGCGAGCTGGAATCGAGGTTGTTGCGCGATGCGGACGGCAACGTGCAGCAGCCGGCGCCGGCGCGCGCGCGCCGCTACCGTCGCGTGGAGCCGACGCCGCACCGTCCCGCGCGCTGAGCGGGCGCCCGGCTCACACCCCCTCGAGCGCGTCGATCGTGCGGGGCCAGTCGTCGCCCAGCAGACGCGAGAGCGCCCGATCCCGGAGCACACGGCCGCCCGTCTGGCAGCGCGGGCAGTAGTTCGTCTCGTGCTCGCCGTGCACGACGCGCTGGATCGCCGTGCCGCACACCGGGCAGGGCTGACGGAAACGGCCATGCACGCGCATGGCCGGATGAAATGCGGTGATCTTCTTCGGGAAGCCCTCGCCCACCTCGCCGCGCAGCCGCTCGATCCACTCCACCAGCGACGTGCGTGTCGTCTCGAACAGCCGCGCGACTTCCTCATCCGAGAGCTGCGCCGTGCGCTTGAACGGCGACAGCCGCGCGGCATGCAGGATCTCGTCGGAATGCGCGTTGCCGATGCCACTCAGGATCCGCGGGTCGGTGAGCGCGCGCTTCAGCGTGTGATTCTCACTCCGTAGCGCCCGACCGAACGCTTCCAGCGACGCCTCCAGCGGCTCGATGCCGCCACGGTCCAGCTCCGCGACGATTGCACCTCCCTGCACCACGTGCAGCGCCGCGCGCTTCTTCGTGCCCGCCTCCGTCAGCAGCAGGGTGCCCGTGTCGAAATCGAACGCGGCGAGACCGACCCTGCCGGGCACCTTCGCGCCACGCGGTTGCCAGCTCAGCCGCCCGGTGATCATCAGGTGCAGCACCAGATACAGGTCGCCCTCCAGCGCCAGCACGATGCGCTTGCCCAGCCGTCGCACGCCGAGCACGCGCCGGCCGTGCGCGCTCGACAGCGGCGGATCGTAGGTGCGCAGCAGCGCAGGCGAGCGCACGCGCACGGTCTCGAGCACGGCGCCGCGCAGTCGCGCCTCGAGCGCGTGCAGATAGGTCTCGATCTCGGGCAGCTCGGGCATATAAACGTTTGAACGCCAGCGGCTTACACGGTTGTTATTCCACTGAGGTGTTGGCACGCGACTCGCTGCGACGGTGGCGCGTGCGCACGGCGACGTGTGCGCGCCCGCCAAACATTTGTCGCGCACCCGGCCGCGACGGCCGGCGCGCCCCTACCGGGCACAAGAGCGGCACATGGAGCATGGAGGACCCGGTCCATTGATCCTGATCATCGAGGACGATCCGCAACAGAGCGAAATCGCGCGTACACTGCTGCGACACTACGGGTTCGACGCGGTGGTGGCGGCGTCGGCCGAACGCGGGCTGGAGATCGCGCGAACGCGAGAGGTCTCGTTGGCGCTGGTGGACGTGCACCTGCTCGGCATGAATGGCTGGGAAGCGTCGCGGATCATGAAGACGGATCCGGCGACGTCGCACATTCCGCTGATCGTGACATCACTGTACGACATCGATCGACGGATGATCGCGGCGAGCGGGTGCGACCTGTTCCTGCCGAAGCCGTGGCATGTCGATGCACTGATCGGCGCCGTGCGCAAGCTGGTGGCGGAGGGCAGGCGACCGGAGCCGGAAGGGTAGGCGCGAGTCAGGGCAGCGGCCGGGGCGCCATGGTCAGCAGCGCGCCGTACAGGTCGATGCCGTACCAGAGATTCGCGATGCGCAGATTCTCGTTCGAGCCGTGCTGGTTGTTGTCGTGGTTGGCGATGGGCACGATCACGGCCGGCCTGGCGAGCTGCTCGGTGAACAGGTAGAGGGGCAGCGAGCCGCCGAGGCCGGGAATGAGCAGCAGCTCAGCGCCAGCGGCCTGGCGCGCGGCGGCGATTACCTCCTGCACGATCGGCAAGCCCATGGACGTCCGCGCCGCGGGGTAGCCCTCGCCACTGGTCACGCGTGCGATGCGCGGATATTGCAGCCGCGTCTCCTGGTCCGGCTCCTCGCGCACGATGTGATAGCCCTGCGCGCGGATGTGGTCCTCGACGAGTCGGACCATGCGCTCCGGATCATTGCCCTGCACCATGCGGATGCCGATGGCGGCCTGTGCGACGGCGGGAACGATGTTGCGTGCACCGCGGCCGACATTGGCGCTCGCCAGGCCATGGATCGTGAGTGAGGGCAGCAGCAGCCGCTCGGTCAGCGTTGCCGGAGCGCCCTCGCTGCGTACAATGCCGAACTCGCGTTTCAGCTCGGAGTCGTAGTCGGGGAACGCCGCGATCGCGTCGCGCTCCTCGTCGCCCAGCGGGGCGACGTCGTCGTAGAAGCCGGCGACGCGCACCTCACCGCTCTCCGGATCCTTCATGCTCGCCAGCAGGTGGGCGAGCAGCATCCCCGGATCGGGCGCCCAGTTGCCGTAGTGGCCGCTGTGCAGCTCGCGGTCGGCGCCGTACACGGTGAGCTGCATGCCGACTACGCCGCGCACGCCGAAGGTGAGCAGCGGCCGGCGGCTCTGGTGAACGGGCCCGTCGAAGAACAGCCAGACGTCGATGTCGTCGAGCTGAGCGCGGTGCTGCGAGAGGTACTCGTCGAGCCGGTCGGAGCCGGCCTCCTCCTCGCCGTCGAACAGGAACTTGAGGTTGGATGTCGGTGTCACGTCCGCCTCCCGGAACGCACGCAGCACCGGCAGCAGCGCGCCGAGCGGCGCCTTGTCGTCACCCGCCGAGCGCGCGTAGATCCGCCACTCCGGGTCGATCGCTTCGCCAGGCGCGGGGAATTCGCGCGCCTGCCCACCGGCCGGCATCGCCGCCGTGTAGAGCGTCGGCTCCCAGGCCGGGTGCACCCACTGCGACGCGTCCACGGGCTGTCCGTCGTAGTGCACGTAGATGCCGAGCGTGCGTGTCGCGCCCGGCACGATCAGCTCACCGTAGATGGCGGGCGGTGAGCCCGGCAGCTTCCACAGCTCCGTCGCCACGCCGACCTCGCGCAGCTTCGCGGCGATGTAATCCGCGTTCGCGTGAATGCCCACCGAGTCGCTGGCGACGTTGGGGATGGCCAGCAGCGCAGCGAAATCCCGCAGGATCTCCGCCTCGTGTGCCTCGCGGTAGGCGCGCGCGATGGCGGCGCCGTCCTGCGCCACCGCTGGCTGCGCGCTGCATGCCAGCGTCACGGCCAGTGCCAGGGCTAAGGCTGGGGCTGGGGCTCGGGCTGGGGCTCGGGCTGGGGCTCGGGCCGGGGCTGGGGCCGGGGCCGCGGTCGGTCGGGATTCAGCCATGGTCGAACCTCCGGGAAGCGAGCCGACTCCGCAATCGGGGCGCCGGGGGGCTGCGCCGCGGCGACGCTGCCGCCCCGGCCGCCGGTCCGTAACCCACCAACCACCCTCGTGGTTTTGGTACATGTTGTACGCCGCGTTGCCGGCGAGCTGCGTTTTGCGCCACGGCACGGCGCCCGCCCGACCGCCGGGTCCCCGTCGGGCACGTGCCACCTCTCGGCTCTCGCCGTGGTCGACAGCGCGGCGCGGCGCCTCCCGCGCTCTCGCCTGGTCGGCAGCACGGCTCGCCGCTCGACGCTCCTGCGTACGCTAGCGCCGTCACCGGTGACCCACGCGCGGGTTCGGCGGCGGCCCGCTGTACAAGTTGTACAAAAATACGAGGGCTCACGAGCGCACATTGGCGGCGGCGCGAGGCGCCGCCGCCAGGGCTGGGGCTGGGGCTAGGGACCGGCCATACCGCCCGCACGTGCGAGACATCATGGGGCACCGCCGCCGAAGAAGCCGAGGCCGGCGCGGTCGATGGCTTCGCGGAACGCGGCCAGCTCGGTCGTATAGAACGCGTCCACCTGGGCCAGCACCTCGCGCAGCCGCTGGTCGCGGCGCTCGAGCTCGTCCAACTGGCCGGCCGTGGGCTCATCGGTCGAGGAGTCCAGCGTGCCATAGACCTGCGCCAGCTCGCTCGCGACGCTGCGGTCCTCGACGATGCCCACCGTGGTCGGCGGCAGCCGCAGCTCGTCCAGCAGCTCGTTCAGCCGCTTCTCGACGCTGTCGGCGTGCTCGACGAGCGTAGCCTTGCCGGCGCTGTCGATCGCCGCCGGCAGACGCAGCGAGTCGGTCAGCAGCTCCTGCACGAAGTCGAGCGACTTCGCGGTCGCCTCCAGCCGGCGCGTCGCGTCCGTCGCGCGTTCGATTGTGCGGCCCGCTTCGACCAGCGCCTCCCGCTTCTCCTGCCGCGCGGCCAGCGGCACTTCGCGACGCGGGTCCGCCAGCACCGCGAGCGCCGTCGTGGCAACGTCCTCACCCAGCGTCACGCGCACCGTGTACTCGCCCGGCAGCACCTCAGGCCCCTGCGGCCGGAACTGCTCGGGCGTGTCCTCCGCCACCAGGAAGCGGAACGGCTTCTGCCGCAGGTTCCACACGACACGGTTCACCCCCGGCTTGGCGCCGCCATCCAGCTCCTGTACCAGATCGCCGCTACCATCGAGGATCTCCACCTTGGCCGTCACCGAATCCTCCGCGGTACCCCCGCCTCCGCGCCCGCCCCCGCCTACGAAGTAGCTGATCACCGCGCCGTAGGGCCGGTTCTCGCCGAAGAACTCCGCGTGGCCGGGGAAGTACAGCGGCCCGCGCAGCCCGACCTGGTGCTGGATCGCGGCGGGCTGCTCGATGATGTGGAGTGCACGCGAGGCGATTCCGGGCGACGTCGCCACCTCGCGCAGCGCGCGGATGTCGTCGATGATCCACGCCGCGCGGCCGTGGGTGCCGACGATCAGGTCGTGGTCACGCGGGTGCACGGCCAGTGCGAGCACCGGCACCGTCGGGAAGCCGCCGTGCGTCCATTTGCGCCAGCTGCGGCCGGCGTCGGTCGAGAGGAACAGGCCGAACTCGGTGCCGAGGAAGAGCAGGTCCGGCGTGACCGGGTCCTCCTCGATCACGTGCACGAAGCCGTCGATCGCGGGCGTCGCGAGCGAGCTCCAGCTCCGGCCGTAGTCGGTCGTCCGGAACACGTACGTGGTCCAGTTGCCGCGCCGGTGGTCGTCGAAGACGACGTAAGCGGTACCGGCGTCGTGCTTCGAAGCCTCGATGTGCGGCACCCACGTTGCCTCGGGCACACCGCGGATGTTGGCGACGACGTTGGTCCAGGAGGCGCCCGCGTCGCGCGTGAGCTGCACGTTGCCGTCATCGGTGCCGACCCAGATCACGCCCTCGGTGACCGGTGAGGGCGCGATGGTCATGATCGTCGTGTGGTTCTCCGCCGCGGTGACATCCTTCGTGATGCCGCCGCTCTCCGCCTGGTGCTGCTTCGTCGAATCGTTGGTTGTCAGGTCGGGCGAGATGATCTCCCAGGTCTGGCCGCGGTCGCGCGTGCGGTGCACGAACTGCGAGCCGTAGTACAGTGTGCCGGGCCGGTGCGGATCGACGGCGAGGCCGGCGTTCCAGTTGAAGCGCAGCTCCGTGCCATCCGCGGGCCGCTGCGGGCGGACACTCTTCCACTCGTTGGTGCGCAGATCGACGCGGTTGATCCACCCGCCCTGCGACATCGAGTACGCCCAGGTCGGATCGCGCGGGTCGACGACCGCAGCGAAGCCGTCGCCGAAGCCGATCGTGCGCCAGTGGTGCGCCTGGATCGTCGCGCCGTTGAAGCCGGCCTGCTCCCAGACCGCGCTGGGTCCCATCCACGAGCCGTTGTCCTGCAGGCCGCCGTACACGTGGAACGGCGCGTCCATGTCGAAGCTGAGATGATAGAACTGCGCGACCGGAATGTTCTCGACGAAGCGCCAGGTCTGACCCCGGTTCGTCGAGATGTAGACGCCGCCGTCGTTGCCGTTGATCAGCAGCTCGCCGCGGGTCGGCTCGATCCAGAGCGCGTGATGGTCCGGGTGCACCGCCGACCAGCTGCCGATCGTGCGGAACGTGCGGCCGCCGTCCTCGCTCATGTCCAGCACGCTGGCCAGTCGGTAGACGCGATTCTCGTTGGTCGGATCGACGCGGATGTCCGAGTAGTAGAACGGCCGGTTCGATACGCCGCGCTCATCGTTGACCGTGCGCCAGCGCCGGCCGCCATCGTCCGAGCGCAGCAGCGCGCTCTTCTCGGCCTCGACCAGCGCGTACACCACCTCCGGACCGCTCGCGGCGAAGGCAAGCCCGATGCGGCCCAGCTCGCCCTTCGGCAGTCCATCATCTTCCGTCAGCTCGGTCCAGCTCGCGCCGCCGTCCCAGGTCACGCGGATCCCGCTGCCCGGCCCGCCGGATCGGAACGACCACGGCGTGCGCCGGTGGTCCCACATGGCCGCGATCAGGTGGTTCGGGTTCGACGGATCCATGACCAGGTCGGCCGCGCCCGTGCCGGCATCGACGTACAGCAGCCTGTCCCACGTGCGGCCGCCATCACTCGTGCGATACACGCCGCGCTCCTGGCCGTCGCTCCAGGTCGGACCCAGCACCGCGAGGTACACGACGTCCGGATCGGTCGGGTGCGTGATCACGCGATGGATCCGCTCACTCGCCGCGAGGCCCATATGCGACCAGGTGCGGCCGCTATCCAGGCTCTTCCACACGCCGCGGCCCACGCCCGCGCTGTTGCGCGGGTTCCCCTCGCCCGTCGCGACCCAGACGATGTCGGGGTTCGGCTCGAAGACGGCGATCGCGCCGATCGACGACGCCGCCTCATCGTCGAAGATCGGCGTCCAGCTCACGCCGCCATCGACCGACTTCCAGACGCCGCCCGTCGCGGCACCGACGTAGATGATGTCCGGGTTCGAGTCGACCGCCTCGATCGCAGCGATCCGGCCGCTCGTCCCGGACGGGCCGATGACGCGCGAGTCGAAGCCCTGGAACATCGAGTCGACAGGTGGCAGCGCCGGCGCTCGTCGACTGCCGCCGGCTTCGCGCTGCGCGGTCAGCGGGCCATGGGCGAACGCGAGAGCGAAGGCGAAGGTGCCGAGCAGCGCGCGATTCATTGCGGTTCCGGGCTGTTGGTTTGTCGCTACGAGGCCGCGCAATGTGTTGTCCGACGCCGGTTGGGACAAGCCGTCGCAGCGTCCGGTTTGCACGTGCGCGGCGATCGCGTTAGCCTAACCGGTGCCGCCAGGGGTATCCGGGGCGACGCGCGGCAAGCGCACGAGCTGCGCGCCAGGCGTCGTCGCCCGGATTGAGACAGTCCCTTGGAACCTGATCCGGTTCAGACCGGCGTAGGGAGCGCGGCGACGCATCGGCTCCACTCGCCTGCGCGCCGTCGCTCGAAGCGCGAGACCGCTCGCCGCTCCCTGCACCTTCGCAGCCGAAGAGGAGGAGCCATGCCCGCCCAGATCGAGCCGACCACGCGCCGCGCGCGCGTAAAGCCGGCCTCGCAGTACACCGACTATCCCGATGCGTATCCGTGTTCGCGGCGCGTCTACCTGGATGGCCCGAATGGCGTTCGCGTGCCCATGCGCGAGATCGCGCTCTCGGGCGGCGAGCCGCCACTGCGCGTCTACGACACCAGCGGTCCGCTCGGCGTCGATCCGCGGGTCGGGTTGCCGGCGCTCCGGGCGGGCTGGGTCCGCGCGCGCTCGGACACCGCGGAGATCGCAGAGCACGCAGAGAAAGGGCAATTTGTATTCACCGCAGAGGACGCAGAGGACGCAGAGAAAAAACAATTTGTATTGACCGCTGAGAACGCAGAGGACGCGTGGAGCCGCCGTGAGCTCTCGGCGTCCTCTGCGTCCTCTGCGGTGGAAATGCCGGCAGCGCTGCTGAACCGCGTCCGGCGAGCGCTACCGGACCGGCGCGTCACGCAGCTGCACTACGCGAGGCGGGGCGAGATCACGCCCGAGATGGAGTTCGTCGCGCTGCGGGAGGGCGTCGAGGCGGAGCTGGTGCGCAGCGAGGTCGCCCGCGGCCGCGCGATCATCCCGGCCAACATCAACCACCTCGAGCTCGAGCCGATGGTGATCGGGCGCGCGTTCAAGGTGAAGATCAACGCAAACATCGGGAACAGCGCGGTGAAGTCGTCCATCGAGGATGAGGTCGAGAAGCTGCGCTGGGCCACGTTGTGGGGCGCGGATACGGTCATGGACCTGTCGACCGGCAGGAACATCCATGAGACGCGGCAATGGATCATCCGCAACTCGCCGGTGCCGATCGGCACCGTGCCGATCTACCAGGCGCTGGAGAAGGTAGGCGGCGTGCCGGAAGAGCTGACCTGGGAGCTCTACCGCGACACGTTGATCGAGCAGGCCGAGCAGGGCGTCGACTACTTCACCGTGCACGCCGGCGTGCTGCTGCGTTACATCCCGCTCACCATCGATCGCGTCACCGGCATCGTCAGCCGCGGCGGGTCGATCATGGCCAAGTGGTGCCTGGCGCACCACCAGGAGAGCTTCCTCTACACGCGCTTCCGCGAGATCTGCGAGATCATGGCCGCCTACGACGTCTCCTTCTCCCTGGGCGACGGGCTGCGGCCGGGCTCGATCGCGGATGCCAATGATGCCGCGCAGTTCGCCGAGCTCGAGACGCAGGGTGAGCTGACCCGCATCGCCTGGGAGTACGACGTGCAGGTGATGAACGAGGGCCCGGGCCATATCCCGATGCACATGATCCGCGAGAACATGGACAAGCAGCTCGCCTGGTGCGACGAGGCGCCGTTCTATACGCTCGGCCCGCTCACCACCGACGTCGCGCCGGGCTACGACCATATCACCAGCGCGATCGGCGCCGCCATGATCGGCTGGTTCGGCACCGCCCTGCTCTGCTACGTCACGCCCAAGGAGCACCTCGGGCTGCCCGACCGCGACGACGTCAAGGCCGGCGTCATCGCGTACCGCATCGCCGCGCATGCCGCGGACCTGGCCAAGGGTCACGCCCGCGCGCGCGAGTGGGACGACGCGATCAGCAAGGCGCGCTTCGAGTTCCGCTGGGAAGACCAGTTCAACCTCGCGCTCGACCCGATCACCGCCCGCGCCTTCCATGACGAGACGCTGCCCGCCGAGGGTGCGAAGCTCGCGCACTTCTGCTCGATGTGCGGGCCGAAGTTCTGCTCGATGAGGATTTCGCATGAGCTGAGGGCTGGGGCTGGGGCTCGGGCTGGGGCTGGGGCTGGGGCTGGGGCTGAGGAACCGGCCGGGCAGGGTGACATCGAGCGTGGCTTGCGCGAGAAGGCGCGCGAGTTCCGCGCGTCCGGTGGTGAGATCTATATACGGCCGGAACCATCTGCCTGAGGCACGATCACGAACTACTTTGCGGTCGGACTCGGCGTGTTCGCAGGACTGCTGGTCACGGATCTGCTGGTGGACCGTGAGCTGGACGCTCGCGCCATCATCCTCTCGGCGCTCGGCGCGTTGATCGCTGTGGCAATCGTCTTCTGGTGGAACCGTCGCAAAGAATCCGGTCCACCCGCACCGTGACTTCCCTCCGCACCCGAGCCGGTAAGCCTCAGCCCCAACCCCAGGCTACCGGTCCACCGGCAGGACCCCTGGGCACGGGGCGGGGGCGTAAAGGCTAGCCCTAGCCCAGCCCCAGCCTCAGCCCCAGCCCCAGTGTTCAGACCGGCTCGGCCATCGACAGCACCTGCTCGCGCGTGAGGTTCATGTTATGGACCTCGCGTGCGTGCTTCTGGACCGTCGCGACCAGTTGCTCGTCGGTCGGCTCGCGGATGACCTTGCCGCAGTCGCAGGAAACCTGTTTCTGTGACATGACGCGCTCTCCTTCCTGGGTGTAGAGGCTATTGTCCCGCACCGGTGCAGGGAGTATACGTCGAGGGGCTTGGCTGCGGCTCAGCAGGCGCTTGGAAAAATCTTGGAGCTCTGCCGATGCTTCGAATCCATCTATCGGGCCGCATGACCGTGGACGCCGGCGAGGTCGTGATCGTGCCGGACGCGTTTCCGGGCCACCAGGGACGCGCGGCGTTCGCGGTGCTGGTGGGCGAGCGGCGCCCCGTGTCTCGATCGGCGCTGGCGGCCGCGCTCTGGCCCGGCGGACCGCCACCGTCGTGGGAGACCGCACTGAGCTCGATCGTGAGCAAGCTGCGCTCCGTCCTCGCGCGTGCGGGCCTGGACGGCGCGACCGCGCTCTCGACCCGCGACGGCTGTCACGAGCTGCGCCTGCCGCGCGACTGCTGGATCGATCATGAGGTCGCTGTCGACAGCATCCACGAGGCCGAGGCGGCGCTGAAGGCGGGCGACCCGGCCGGCGCGTACGGCCCCTCGGCCGTCGCCCACCACATCGCGCGACGGCCCTTCTTCCCGGGTGAGGAGAGCGCATGGCTCGAGCATCGTCGCGAGACGCTCGCCGGCATTCTGGTCCGGGCACTGGAATGCCGCGCCGAGGTCTATCTGTGGAACCGCGAGCACGCGCTGGCGGTCGAGGCCGCGCGCGATGCGGTCGCTCTGCGGCCGTTCCGTGAGACGGCGTTTCAGCTCCTGATGCGCGCGCACGCGGCTGCGGGCAACACCGCCGAGGCACTGCGGGTCTACGATCGCTGCCGGACCCTGATCGCGCAGGAGCTGGGCGTGAATCCCTCGAGGCAGACGCAGGCAGTCCACGCCGACGTGCTGCAGTCGCTGTAGCGACGCGTCCAGCCAGGGGCGCACGCTGGTGGTCGAGGGGGGTTGTCCAGCGCTTCGAGCGCTGGGGGTCAGTACGCCGGCAGATTCAGCAGGCTGGCGGCATCGACGGATTGCGTGCCATAGCGCACGATCCAGTGCAGGTGCGGGCCGGTGACCCGACCGGTGGCACCGACGCGGCCGATGATCTGTCCGCGTTCGACAATGTCGCCTTCGGCGACCTCTTGCGCGCTGAGGTGCAGGTAGCCGGTGACGAGCCCGGCTCCGTGGTCCAGGTAGGTGACGCCGCCGCCCAGATAGAAGTCGTCGACGAGCGCCACCTTGCCGCGCCCGGGAGCACGGACCGGTGCGCCGACCGCACCGGCGAAATCGGTTCCGGTGTGGCGGCTCTGAACGCGACCGTTGAAGGTGCGGCCGTGACCGAAGCCGCTGGTGATCCGGCTGTCGCGCGGCGCAACGAAGGGTGGCTGCCACAGGCGCGGCGTGGTGTGGGACGTGGCCGAGACCTCACGGGCTCGCGCCGCCTCGTCGGCAATGCGCTGCTGCACGTCCGGCGGCTGCGGCCTGCCGAACTGCGGCGCGACGCTCAGCACCTCCATGCTGTACTCGCCGGCGGCCACCATGATCTCGATGCGACGCGTGTCGCGACTGCCATCCGCGTGCGTCAGCTCCAGACGGAGCAGTACGCCGCCGGTCGAGTCGAGTGGCGCCGCGGCCAGAGCGACCAGAGCGCCGCTCTCCTCCATGCGGAAGTGCAGCGGCTCGCCCGCGAACAGGCCGCTCGCGGCCTGGACCGCCGGATCGCCACCCTCGATGATGATGTACAGCAGCGTGCCCTCGACGACGCGCTGCGGCAGCCAGCGCACGGAGGCGGGCGCGAGCGGCGCGTCGGCTGTGGCGGCCGCGTGGGCGGGGCCGCGCGCTGAGTACCACTGCCAGCCCAGCGTCAGTAGCGCAGCCGCGCCGAGCAGGGCGACAACCGCGCGGAAGCCTACGGCGCGCTTCCGATCGGCTCGTGCTTGGACGACCCTCACGGCAATCCTCCTGTCGCAGGCACGCCAGCAGCGGCGGGCAGGCCCGAAGCGGACGGGCGACCGCCGTGGGCGCAGGTCGCGTGCCGATCCTGCCGCCCATATCCAATCGATGTGCGGACCTCGCTCTTGCTCATTGAAGATGGTATTCCCAAGCTCCTGAGCGCCGGCTCAGGCGGACGGAGCAATAAGAAGCTCATTTTCGGTCATACACCTGTGTGCAAGCATGTGCTCGATTCTGGCGATTCTCGAAACCTCAGGTGACGCGGCTACGCTCCGCTCCCAGGCTCTGCGCCTGTCGCGGCTGCAGCGGCACCGCGGTCCCGACTGGTCGGGGATCCAGACCTTTCCGGGAGCGATCCTGGCGCACGAGCGGCTGGCGATCGTCGACGTCACCCACGGCGCGCAGCCGTTACTGGACGACAGCGGACAGGTTGCGCTGGCGGTGAACGGCGAGATCTACAACCACCGCGAGCTACGCGCGACGCTCGCAGCACCGTACGCCTTCGCCACCGAGTCCGATTGCGAGATCATCCTCGCTTTGTACCGCGAGCACGGCACCGCCTTCCTGGAGCGGCTGAACGGCATCTTCGCCTTCGTGCTCTATGACGACGCGCGTGATCGGTACGTCATCGCGCGTGACCCGCTCGGCGTGGTGCCGCTGTATACCGGGCGCGACGCGCAGGGTCGGCTCTACGTCGCCTCCGAGATGAAGGCGCTGGTGCCCGTGTGTCGCAGCATCGCGCCGTTCCCGCCCGGCCACTACCTCGACAGCGAGGTGGGCGAGTTGCAGCGTTACTACGACCCGCACTGGCGCGACTATGGCATGGTACAGGACAACGCGGCGGACCCGGCAGCAATTCGTGATGCACTGCTCGCGGCGGTGCGGCGCCAGCTGATGTCCGACGTGCCGTACGGCGTGCTCCTGTCGGGCGGTCTCGATTCGTCGCTGATCGCCGCAGCGGCGAAGCGGTTCGCCGCCCGCCGCGTCGAGGAGGACGGCCGCGTGCCAGCGTGGTGGCCGCAACTGCATTCCTTCGCGATCGGGCTCGAGGGCGCGCCCGACCTGGTGGCTGCACGCACGGCTGCGGACCACATCGGCACCGTCCACCACGAGTTCCATTTCACGAGTCAGGAAGGACTGGATGCGCTTTCCGATGTGATCTATCACATCGAGACGTACGACGTGACCACGGTGCGCGCGTCGACGCCGATGTACCTGATGGCGCGGCGGATCCGGGCCATGGGCGTGAAGATGGTCCTCTCCGGCGAGGGTGCCGACGAGATCTTCGGCGGCTATCTGTATTTCCACCGGGCGCCGAACGCTCGTGCGCTGCACGAGGAGACCATCCGCAAGCTGGACAGGCTGCACCTCTACGATTGCCTGCGTGCGAACAAGTCGATGGCCGCCTGGGGCGTCGAGGCACGGGTGCCGTTCCTGGATCGCGAGTTCCTCGACGTGGCCATGAGCATCGCGCCTGCGGCGAAGCTCGCGCGTGACGGGCGCATGGAGAAGCAGATCCTGCGCGAGGCGTTCGCCAACGATCTCCCGGCTGCGATCCTCTGGCGCCAGAAGGAGCAATTCTCCGATGGCGTCGGCTACGGCTGGATCGATGCGCTGCGCGCGCACGCGGAGGCGCACGTCACGGACCGCGACCTGGCCAGCGCGCAGTTCCGCTTCTCGCACAATACGCCGACGACGAAGGAAGCGTACCTGTACCGCGCGCTGTTCAGCGAGCACTTCCCGCTCGACAGCTGCGCCGAATGCGTGCCGGGTGGTCCGTCCGTGGCCTGCAGCACGCCGGAGGCGCTGGCTTGGGACGCGTCGCTGTCGGCAGTGACGGATCCCTCGGGCCGCGCAGTGCGCGGCGTGCACACGCAATCGTACTGAGCCTATCCCTTCCCGGCGGCCGACGCCTGACCGCCGATCGCGAAGAGACCGAGGAGCTGCATGCGCTCGGCGTTGCGCTCCACCTCGGCGAGTGCATCCTCGATACCGGGCTGGGCCTGCGCCGTGGCCGCTTCGATGAAGAAATGGTAGGTCCACGGGACATCGGCGGGTCGCGATTCGATGCGCGTCAGATTGATGCCGCGCGAGGCGAACGGCGTCAGGATGCGCAGCAGCGATCCGGGCTGGTGTGCCACATCGGCGACGAGCACGACCTTGCGGGCGCCGCCCCCGAGTTCCCCGCTGCGGCTCCCAGCGCCGGCCGCCGTCAGCAGGAAGAACCGCGTCTGGTTGTCGGAACGGTCCTGAATGTCGGCGGCCAGCACATCGAGTCCGTAGCGTTCGGCGGCGGCTCGTGAGGCGACGGCAGCAGAGCCGGCCTGCTTCCCGAACGCGACCTCCTTCGCCGCGCCCGCGGTGTCGTAGACCGGTGTGACCGTTGCGGTCGGGAGCTGCGTGAGGAATCGCCGGCATTGATTGAGCGCTACCGGGTGAGAAATCACCTGCTCGATGGCGTCCAGGCGCGTACCGGGGCGTGCGAGCAGGCAGAGCCGTATCGGGCAGACGACCTCGTCTACGATGCTGAGCCCGCTGGCGGCGAGCACATCCCACGCCTCGGCGACACTGCCATGGATCGAGTTCTCGGCGGGCAGCACGCCGAATTCCGCCTTGCCGCCGACTACGGCGCTGACCACTTCGGCGAAGTCGGGCCGCGGAATCGGATCCGGGACGCTGTCGCGGAAGAAGGCGCGCACCGCTTCTTCGCTGAACGCTCCGAGCTCTCCCTGAAACGCGACACGGGGTCGATGGCCGGTCTTCATCCAGAGAATCTCCCAATAAAAAAAAGCCCGTGGTCTCCCACGGGCCGTTGCCATTCGGGTTCGCTCGCGTACTATGGCTGCGCTCGCGCCCGACCGCGACCCGTGGACCGGGGCCCGGTAAACAAAACGAAGAAGGCGGAACGGCGCGCGGAACCTATCATGACGTCACCATACCGGTCTGCCCGAACGGCTGTCAAGATCGCCATGGCTCGCCTCCATGGCTGGCCCGGCCGGGTCACCGCATGCCCCTTGACAGCGGCCACGGCGGCACGCACGTTGGGCAGCGACAACTCGGATCGTGGTGATTTGCCGCATATTGCCGCCACGTTAAACAATGTGCTAAAAAGCGAGCGCCCGGCGGCAGCGTCTCGCCGGGCTTCTTTGTTGGTACCATGCAAGACATTCGACACCTCACCATGTGCATTTGTCGCATGACCTGCCTCGCCGCTCGGGGAGGCGGGTTCGGGGAGGTATCGTCTCGCCGGGCATAGCTGCCCACAGCGAGCCAGAGAATCCGCCCCGGCCTGCCTCCGGCAGATCGGGGCTTTTGATTTGGAATCGGGAGGAGACGTGGCCAGCAGCACAGCAGGCGAGGTCCTGCGCTGCCGCCTGTGCGGCACGACAGTACCGGCGGCGCCGGTCCATGTGTGCGAGGAGTGCTTCGGCCCCCTCGACGTCGTCTACGATTACCCGGCGCTGGGCGCCGAGCTGACCCGCGGGACGATCGAGGCGCGGTCACCCAATCTCTGGCGCTACCGCGAGCTGCTGCCGCTGAGCGAGCCTCCGCGCGTCGGACTGGACGTCGGTTTCACGCCGCTGATTCGCGCCCGGCAGCTCGGGCGGGAGCTCGGGCTGCGTGAGCTGTGGCTGAAGAACGACGCCGTGAATCATCCGACGCTGTCGTTCAAGGACCGCGTTGTGGCGGTCGCGATCAATCGCGCACTCGAGTTCGGCCTCACCGCCGTGGGCTGCGCATCCACCGGCAACCTCGCCAACGCCGTCGCGGCGCAGGCGGCCGTCGCGGGCCTGCCCGCCTGGATCTTCATTCCCGCGGACCTCGAGCGCGAGAAGATCGTTGCCACCGCGATCTACGAGCCGCGCCTGGTGCGGGTCCAGGGGACGTACGACGACGTGAATCGGCTGTGCGCCGAAGTCGCCGATCGCTATGGCTGGGGCATGGTCAACGTGAACCTGCGCCCCTTCTACAGCGAGGGCTCGAAGACGATGGGCTTCGAGATCAGCGAGCAGCTCGGCTGGCGAGTGCCGGCGCAGGTGGTTGTACCCATGGCGGGCGGCTCGCTGCTGAGCAAGCTGCGCAAGGCGTTCCTCGAGCTCGAGCGGGTCGGCCTTGCTGCTGGCGGCGCGGCCACAGGCCTGTTCGGCGCGCAGGCGGCGGGCTGTGCCCCCATCGTCACGGCGCTGCACCGCGGCGAGCAGCACGTCCGGCCGGTGCGGCCGCGGACGATCGCCCGGTCGTTGGCAATCGGCACACCCGCAGATGGCCCGTTCGCACTGCAAGCGATCCGCGAAAGCGGCGGCTGGGCGGAGGCCGTCACGGACGAGGAGATCGTCGAAGGGATCCGCCTGCTGGCCGAGACGGAGGGGATCTTCACGGAGACGGCCGGCGGCGTCACGGTCGCGGTCGCGCGGAAGCTGGCCGCGCAGGCGCGCCTCGAACCCGACGCCGTAACCGTGCTCTGTATTACGGGTAACGGCCTCAAGACGCCGGATGCGGTGGCCTCGAGCCTCGACCCGGGAATACTGATCGAGCCGAAACTATCCGCCGTCACCGAGCTGGTAGACGCTGCTGCTTCCGCTGCAGGCGCGGCGCCTCAGATGGCGCACTGATCCCAACCGCTGAGAGGGGAGTCGACATGAGCGTGATCGTACGGATCCCGACCGTGCTGCGGCGCACGACGGCCGGGCAGGCGGAGGTGGCCGCTACCGGCGCGACGCTGGGGGAAGTGTTCCAGGGCGTCGGCAGCCACTACAACGAGTTTCTCGCGAAGGTCCTGACGGAAACGGGCGAGCTGCAGCCGTTCCTCAATGTGTACGTGAACGGCGAGGATGTCCGGCTCGCGGGGGAGCTGCGGACGCCGGTCCACGAGGGCGACGAGGTCTCGATCATCCCGTCGATCGCGGGCGGCGCCGCGGTCGCATGATCAGGCACGCGACCTTGGCGGCGCGGCCACTGGACGCATTGTGTGCGGACGCGGCCGCGCGCTACCCGGAGGAGGCCTGCGGGCTCCTGCTCGGCCAGGTGGCGGCAACCGAGCTCAGCATCACGCGCGCGGTCGCGTGCCCGAACACCGCGCCGGCCGAGCAGCGGCGGCGGAGCTTCGAGATCGACCCGCGCGCGGTGCTGAACCTTCGGCGCGAGCTGCGGGGCACGGCGACAGCACACGTCGGCTTCTATCACTCGCATCCGGACGCGGAAGCCCGGCCTTCGGAGCGTGACCTGCCGTACCTGCTCCTCTGGCCGGAGACGCTCTGGCTGATCGTGCCTGTCGAGGCGGGCGCATCCGGTGCGGCGCGGGCATGGTGGGTCGCTGGCAAAGCAGCCGGTGCGGAGCCGATCGAGGTGGAACTGAGACTCCTGTCGCAGGCGCAAACGCCCTGCGCAGACCGAACTGGTGCGAGATGACGACGAGAATCACCGAGCTGCCCGGGCTCTCCGTCGAGGAGATCCAGCGTTACAGCCGGCACCTGCTCATCCCGGACGTCGGCAAGTCGGGCCAGCAGCGGCTCAAGGCCGCCCGCGTGCTGCTGATCGGCGCCGGCGGGCTCGGCTCGCCGCTCGGACTCTATCTGGCCGCGGCCGGCGTGGGAACACTGGGAATCGTCGACTTCGACGTCGTCGACGAGAGCAACCTGCAGCGGCAGGTGCTGCACGGCAGCGCGGCGGTGGGGCGGCCGAAGCTGGAATCCGCCCGGGAGCGGCTGCGCGACATCAACCCGCACGTGCAGGTCATTCCCTACGAGACCCGGCTGACGAGCGACAACGCCCTCGAACTGCTGCGGGATTTCGACTTGGTGGTCGATGGCACGGACAACTTCCCGACCCGCTACCTCGTGAACGACGCGGCGGTCCTGCTCGGCAAGCCGAACGTCTATGGTTCCATCTTCCGCTTCGAGGGCCAGGTCTCCGTCTTCGGCGCACCCGGGGGTCCGTGCTACCGGTGCCTGTTCCGGCAGCCACCACCTCCCGGACTCGTGCCGAGCTGCGCCGAGGGCGGCGTGCTCGGCGTGCTGCCGGGCATCATCGGCGCGCTGCAGGCGCTCGAGACGCTGAAGCTGCTGCTGGGGATCGGCCGTCCGTTGATCGGCCGGCTCGCGCTGTTCGACGGCCTCGCCTTCGAGTGGCGCGAGGTCCGCGTACGGCGCAACCCCGAGTGCCCCGTGTGCGGTGACCAGCCGACCATTCGCGAGCTGATCGACTACGAGGAGTTCTGCGGTGTGCCTGCGGCACGCGCCGCTGCGGCCGCCGAGCACGACGGCATCCCCGAAATCACCGCGTTGGAGCTGAAGCGGCGGCTGGACCGCGGCGACGCCGTCGCCATCCTGGACGTGCGCGAGCCGCACGAGTGGGAGATCGCGAACCTCGGCGCGCAGGGCGCGCGTCTGATCCCGCTCGGTGAGCTGAGCCAGCGCCTCGGCGAGCTGGAGCTCACGGGTGATCTGGTCGTGCACTGCCGGTCCGGTCAGCGCAGCGCCAAGGCGCTGCAGCAGCTGCGGGCGGCAGGGTTGCAGCGCGTGTGGAATCTCGAGGGCGGCATCCTCGCCTGGGCCGACCAGGTCGATCCCCAGTTACCGAAGTATTGACATGACGCTCCGTCCGGCGCGATACCGCGTCCTGAAGTTCGGCGGCACGTCGGTCACGGGCGCGGAGCGCGTGGCCGTGATCGAGCGCATCGTCAGACAGTGCGAGGAAACGAGCCAGCCGGTTCTCGTCGTGTCGGCATTCAGTGGCGTGACGAACGCGCTCGACGCGGCGGCGAGGACCGCCCAGGAAGGAGGATTCGACAAACCACTGCAAGCGGTGGCCGACGCGCATCGGGCCGCAGCCTCGGCGCTGTTCGGTCGCAGCGACACCGCTGCGCAGGACGTCATCGAATCGCAGTTCGAAGAGCTGCACCAACTTCTGAAGGGGATCCGCCTGCTGCGGGAATGCTCGCCGCGGACGCTGGATGCGGTGCTCGCGTTCGGTGAACGGCTTTCAGCGACACTGATCGCGGCCTCGCTGGCCCAACGCGGGATCCCGGCGGTCGCCTGCGACGCGCGGCGGCTGATCGTGACCAATGGGCGCTTCGGCGAGGCGGAGGTCGATGTCCCGGCAACGACTGCGGCCGTCACCTGTCATTTCGGTCGCGTGACCGAGCTCCAGGTCGTGACCGGTTTCATCGCCGCGACGCCGACCGGCGAGACCACGACACTGGGCCGCGGCGGCAGCGACTACACGGCCGCGATCCTGGGCGCCGCGCTGGAGGCCGAGGCGGTCGAGATCTGGACGGATGTCTCCGGCGTCATGAGCGCCGATCCGCGTATCGTCCCCGAGGCGTTCCCGCTCCGCACGCTCAGCTACGACGAGCTGCTGGAGCTATCGCACTGGGGCGCCCGCGTCGTGCACCCCGCGAGCGTGCGCCCGCTCCGTGCGAAACGGATCCCAATGCAGATCCGCAACGCGTTCCGGCCCGACGACACCGGCACGGCGGTCACGGAGGATGGCGGCTCCGGCAGCGCGCGGCCGGTGCGCGGCATCGCCTCGATCGACCGGGTCGCCGTACTCCAGATCCAGGGCGATGGCTTGGTCCGGGGGGCGCGACTCGTATCCCGCATCTTCGACGCGCTCGATCGGGTCGGCGCGAGGCCGCTATTCGTCAGTCAGGGCTCGAGCGAACGGTCGCTGTGTCTGGCGGTCTACCCGGATGCGCTGAGCGCATCCCTGACCACACTCGAGGACGAGCTGCGGCTCGAGCGTGGCGCCGGTCTCGTGGAACCGTTCCAGGTCGAGGAGCCGTGCTCCGTCCTGGCCGTCGTGGGCGAGGGCATGCGAGAACGGCCCGGCATCGCCGCGCGCGTGTTCGGTGCGCTCGGGAACCGCGGCCTCAACGTGCGGGCGATCGCACAGGGTTCCTCCGAGCTCAACATCTCACTGGTCGTGAAGGCGGAGGACGAGCCGGCGGCACTGCGCTCCATCCACGAGGTCTTCTTCGCCCCGCGGCCGCGCGCGGCGCACGTGTTCCTGGTGGGTCCGGGACGCGTCGGCTCGGCGCTCCTCGGGCAGATCGCGGCCGCAGCCGGCTCGCGCTCGGCGAGGCAACGGCTAGGCCTGGCCGCGGTGGTCGCCCGCCAGCGCGGCGCGATCTGCGGCGATATCGATCCGGCACGGTGGCAGCAAGTCCTCGAGCCCGCGCTGGATGGACTCCGACAGGTCGTCGACGCCGCGCTGCGCAGCCCGCACCATCCGCGCATCTTCGTGGATTGCACTGCGAGTCCGGAACCGGTCGAGTATTACGAGCAGCTGCTGCGCGCCGGTGTCGCCGTGGTCACGGCAAACAAGATCGGCTTTTCCGGTCCCGGCTCCTTCTACCGCACCCTGCGCGAGGCGGAACGCGAGGGCGCGTGCATCTACTATGAGACCACGGTCGGTGCGGGACTACCGGTGATCCACACGCTCCAGGACCTGGTCGCGACCGGAGACCGGATCGACCGCGTCGAGGGTGTGCTCTCCGGGTCGATGGCGTATGTCTTCCATCGCGTCATGCACGGGGCGCTCTTCAGTGAAGCGCTGCGCGAGGCACACCTGCGCGGCTACACGGAGCCGGACCCGCGCGAGGACCTGAGCGGGCGCGACGTCGCCAGGAAGCTGCTCATTCTGGCCCGCGAATGCGGCATCGAGCTGGAACCGGAGGATGTCCGCATCGAGCCACTACTGACGAGCGAACCCTGGCACGCTGCCAGCTCGTCCGAGGAGTCATGGGCTACGCTGGCCGCCGCCGACCGCCATATCGACGCACTCCGCAGCGCTGCCGCCGCACAGGGGCACCGGCTCGTGTACCTCGGCCGCGTCACCCCCGAAGGCGCACAGGTCGGGCTCGAGGCGGTGCCGCCCGAGCACCCGTGCTTTGCGCTGCGCGGCACGGAGAACCTGCTGGCAATCACATCCGAGCGGTATGCGGATGTGCCGCTCGTGGTCCGCGGCCCCGGCGCCGGACCCGATGTTACGGCCGCAGGCGTCTACGCGGACATCCTGCGCGCGCGAGCGGAGGCGGCCGAGACGCCGCCGCCCGTGCGCCCGTGATCGAGCCGATCACGCCTCGATTCGGCTCGCCAGCGTCTCCAGGATCAGATCCAGGTCAGCGCCCGCGCCGCGGCACGCGACCAGCGCGTGGTAGAACAGGTCGGCGGCCTCCTCGGCGGCGCGCTGCGCGTCGCCTCGAGCGCAGGCCATTGCCAGCTCGATGGCCTCTTCGCCGAGCTTCTTGAGCCGCAGATTCTCATCCTCGAGCAGTCGTACGGTATAGCTGCCGGCCGGGCCTCCGGCGACGCGTCGCTCGAGCAGGTCCGCGAGTGCGCGCAGCGTGGGCGGCGCGTCGAAGCAGCTGCGCCTGCCCGTGTGGCAGGTGGGCCCGGCCGGCAGTGCGTGTGCCAGCACGGTGTCGCCGTCGCAGTCGGCCGCCAGGCGATGCAGCCGCAGCACATGGCCGCTGGTCTCGCCCTTCTTCCAGAGGGTGTTGCGCGAGCGGGAGTACAGCCACAGCTCGCCCGACGCGAGCGAGCATTCCAGCGCCTCGCGCGAGGCATAGCCGAGCATGAGCACCTCGCCGGTGTGGGCGTGCTGCGCGATCACGGGGACGAGCCCGCCGCCCCTGGCGAAGTCCAGGCTCTCGAGCTGCGCGGCCGTCTCGATGTTCATGCCTTCGCCTCCGCCCCGATCATGCCGCTGTCCAACCGGACCAGCACTCCTGCCGTCGCGAGTTGCCGCTTCACCTCCGTCACGGTCGTGACCTGGTCGTGGAAGATGCCGGCCGCCAGTGCAGCGTCGGCGCCGGCAACCGTGAACGCGTCGCGCATGTGGTAGGCGGCGCCCGCGCCGCCGCTGGCGATCACGGGTACGGTGACACGCTCGGCGACGCGCCCTGTCAGCTCGAGGTCGTAGCCGTCGCGGCACCCGTCGCGGTCGATGCTGGTGAGCAGAATCTCGCCCGCCCCCAACTCGACACACTGCCGCGCCCAGCCGAGCGCACCGCGCCCGCTCGGCCGTGAGCCGCCGTGGGTGAAGACGGCGTAGTCGTCGGGCCCGGACCCGTCGGGCGACGCCCTGATCGAGCGCTCCACGGCTGTCCCCGATCCCGCGCCCCGCGGAACGCGGGCGTCGATGCTCACCACCACGCACTGACTACCGAATCGGCGGGCCATCTCCTGCACCAGCTGCGGGCGCTCCAATGCCGCCGTGTTCACACTCACCTTGTCCGCGCCGGCACGCAGCAACGCATCGACATCCTGCAGCTCGCGAACTCCACCACCGACGGTGAGCGGGATGAACAGCCGCTCTGCCGTGCGTCGTACGGCGTCCAGCAGCGTGCGTCGCCCTTCGAGCGCTGCGGAGACGTCGAGGAACACGATCTCATCGGCGCCCTCGGCCTCGTAGCGACCGGCGAGCTCCGCAGGATCGCCCACATCGCGCAGGCCCTGGAACCGGACGCCCTTCACCGCGCGCCCCCGCCGCACGTCCAGGCACACGATGATCCGCTTGCGCAGCATCAGCTCTCGCTCCCGCGCTCGATGCGCACAGCGCCCTTGGTGCTGAAGAGCGCGCTCGTCTGACACACCGCGCGGCGCAGGGCGAGTCCCGTCGCCTTGACCGCAGCCTCGACGATGTGGTGGCGATCCCGGCCGCGCAGCACCCGCACGTGCAGGGCGATACGCGCGTTCTCGGCGAGCGAGCGGAAAAAGTGCTCGTACAGCCGGCTCGGCAGCCTTCCGGCGTAGTAGGATCGACCGCCGACATCGACTGCCGCCTGGGCCAGCGCGTCATCCATGACTACGACCGCATCGCCATAGCGTTGGCATGTTTCGGGCAGCCCCTCCCGCAGTGCGAGCCCGATCGCGATCGCCACATCCTCGACGATGTGGTGCCGCAGGTCGCCGCTGGCGGTGACGCGCAGCTCCCAGGCGGCGTAGAATGCGAGCGTCGCGAGCATGTGATCGAAGAAAGCGTCACCCGTGCGGATCGTGGCCGGATCAGTGCGATTGGCAGCGGCGTCGACGCCGAGCCGCAGGCTTACGTCCACCGTCGTCTCTCGCGTCTCGCGCGTCAGCTCTGCCATTGGTCGGCTCCGAATTCCGCCGCGACCGCGGCCGTGTCCAGTGCACCCGTGTACAGCGCCATGCCGAGCACAGCTCCGGCGATGCCGGCGCGGGCGAGGGCGTGGAGATCCGCCATGCAGGCGATGCCACCCGCCGCGAGCAGGCGGTGTCGCGTGGCAGCGGCGAGCTCGCCGAACCGCGCGGCGTCGACGCCGCGCATCCTGCCCTCGCGCGCGACGTCGGTCACCAGCACCGCGGCCAGCGGGAGCGACTCGAGACTCGCCAGGAACGCGTCGACATCGAGCCCGGCATCGGCGGTCCAGCCGCGGGCCAGCACGCGGCCGGCATTCATGTCGGCGGCGACCACGACACGATCCGGATACCTGCGGGTGATTGCCGCGAGCCAGTCGGGCCGCTCCATGGCGCCTGTGCCCAGCACGATCCGCGCGGCGCCGGCGGCCAGCCAACACGCCGCCGCCGCGTCGTCGCGGATCCCGCCACCGACCTGCACCGGCACGTCGACAGTCTGCAGGATGCTGCGCACGGCTTCGTGGTTCTCGCCCCGGCCCAATGCCGCATCCAGGTCGACGACGTGCAGCGCGCTCAGCCCCTGGTCGATCCAGCGTCGAGCGACTGCCGCCGGTGCGGCCTGCAACACGACGCGTTCGGCGGCGGGATCGCCGCCTTCCCACTGGACGACCTGGCCGGCGCGCAGGTCCACGGCAGCGTATGCGATCATGCGCCCCGTCCAACCGGCACGGTGCTGCTGGCGGGCAGCGCAGCCGTCGCATCGAGGAAGTTGCGGATCACGCGCAAGCCGGCCGCACCACTCTTTTCCGGGTGGAACTGCACGCCCCAGGTGTTGTGGCTGCGCACGGCGGCCGGAAACGATTCGTGCTCGTGCCCGGTCGACGCGATCACCGCAGTCGGCTCGGCCGGGTCGACCACGTAGCTGTTGGCGAAATACGCGACCAGCGCGGGCAGCGCGCGAAACAGTGGATCAGCCGTCGCAGCCACGGCGTTCCAGCCCATGTGCGGCGTGCGCCGCGACCGCAGCCGCCGCACGTGGCCCGCTAACAGCCCGATCCCGGCGCCGTCGCCCTCGGCGCTGGACTCGAACAGGAGCTGCATCCCCAAGCAGATTCCCAGACACGGGTATCCGGCCGCGAGCGCTGTCCGCAACGCATCTGCCGCGGGCGCCAGCCGTTCCGCCGCGGGCGCGAACGCGCCCACACCGGGCAGGACCAGCGTATCGGCGTCGAGCACGGCGCTCGGATCGGGCTCGATGATCACGCGCGCGCCGGCCGTTTCGATCGCCTTCGCCAGCGAGTGGACGTTGCCGACACCATAATCGAAAAGCGTCACATGCATCGTGTGGCGCCCTCCGGCAGCGACGCATCATCGAGCGCGTCGAGGAACTCGCGCATCAGGCGCCATGGCCCGACCGTCACGCGGATCGCGTCGCCAGCCACGGGCAACGCCGGGAAGGCGCGTACCTGTACGCCCCTGGCGCCCAGCCGCGCGGCCAGCGCACAGGCGCCTTCGGGCACCTCGAGCAACAGGAAATTTGCCGCCGATGCCCACGTGCGACGTCCTCGCGCCGCCAGCTCGCGGGCCAGCCGATCCCGGTTCTGGCCCGCTTCAGCCGCGCGGGCCGTCAGCCATGCACTGTCCTGCTCGAGTGCGGCGACCGCCGCCGCCTCGCCCGCGCCGCTCACCTTATAGGGGCCGCGTGACTTCTGGACCTCGGCAATCAGTGCGGCAGATCCCACGGCGAAGCCCACACGCAGGCCCGCCAGGCCATAGGCCTTCGACAAGGTGCGGAACAGCAGCACGTTCTCCGCCTGGCTGGCGAGCTGGGCCAGCCCTTCGTCTCCGAATCCCACGTACGCCTCGTCGAGGAACAGCAGCCCACCTCGCCGCGCCAGCCCTGCGGCGAGCCGCGCGACCGCCGCCGCCGGAAACAGCGTCCCTGTCGGATTGTTCGGCCGGCAGAGGTAGACGCCGCGCGCGCGACTGGCGAGGAGCGGCTCGACGGGCAGCCCACCTTCGGCCTGCAGAGGCACGGCGACGGGGCGCAGCCCGTTCATGCGGGCGAGGCTCGGCACCAGCGGAAACGTCGGCTCGGCAAACGCCAGTGCCTCACCCGGTTCGAGCAATGCGCGCAGCGCCGAATCCAGCACATCGTCCGAGCCGCAGCCGGTGGTGATCTGCTCGGTGCTCAGGCCGAGGCGGGCGGCGAGCGCGGTCCGCAGTCGATCCGCGTAGACGCCGGGGTAACGTGAGACGGCTTCCGCGCCCAGCGTCTGGAGCGCGCGCAGCGCGGCGGGTGGCGGCCCCCACAGGTTGGTGTTGTCGCTCAGATCCACCCGCATGGGAACGCGCCCCGGATCATAGGCGGTGAGCTCGCGGTACGCAGCGCGCCGCGGCACCGCGGTGACCGTCCGCTGCGCACGCTGCGGCACCACCACAATCGATGCATCGCTCCGTTCGGTCCGTCGCGCGCGCGCCGCGGCCGCATGCGCCGGCAGGCCCTCGGCCTCGGCCAGCACCGCGGCCGGTGCGGCCAGGGCCGCAGCCGCTTCCTCCGTCAGCTCCTGGTAGCTGGTCCAGCGTACGAAGTCGAGCGTGGACAGCCCCGAATGCGCGCGTGCGAGTCCGGCCGTCGGCAGCACGTGGTTCGCGCCGGTCAGGTAGTCGCCGAAGCAGACCGAGCTGTGCCGGCCCAGGAAAACCGTACCGGCGGCGCGCACCTGTTCGAGTGCCGACCGCGGCTCACGCACCAGCAGCAGCAGGTGCTCGGGCGCGTAATACTCGGCGAAGGCGAGCGCTTCGTCGAGCGACGTCGCCAGCAGCAGCGCTCCCCGCGCCGCCAGCGCACTCCGGATGATCTCGCGGCGCGGCGCGCTCGCGATCGTCCGTGCCAGCGCTCTCAGCACCTCGGTACGCACCCGCGCGCACGTCGTGATCAGGACGCCCGCTGCATCCGGATCGTGCTCGGCCTGCGCGACCAGCTCGAGCGCGGCCAGTTGCGGGTCTGCGCTCTCGTCCGCAATGATCAGGATCTCCGACGGTCCGGCAGGGCAGTCGCTCGCCACGGTGCCCGTGAGCTGTCGCTTCGCCTCGGTCACGTAGGCGTTTCCCGGTCCGACTACCTTGTCCACCCGCGGTACCGATGCGGTGCCGTAGGCCAGCGCTGCGATCGCGCCCGCACCGCCGGCGGCGAAGACGCGGTCCGCGCCGGCGATCGCGCACGCTGCCAGCACCGAGACCGGAGGACGCCCATCCGGACCCGCTGGCGAGCAGACAATGACCTCGGCGACGCCCGCGGCGCGGGCAGGTGCTGCGCCCATCAGCACGCTGCTCGGGTATGCGGCCCGGCCGCCCGGCGCGTAGACGCCCACGCGACGGAGCGGGTCCGGCCGCCGGCCGAGGCGCACGCCCGGCGCGACCTCCAGCTCGAGTCGCGCCGGCACCTGCGCGCGGTGAAACGCGCTGATCGCGTCGTTCGCCTGCTCGAGCGCGTGCCGGACCGGCGCAGCGAGCGTCCGCAGCGCCTCGCGCCACGCGCTGCGCGGCACCTCGAGTTCCTCGAGCACCACACCATCGAGACGCAGCGCCTGCGCGCGCAGCGCCGCGTCGCCGCGCTCGCGAACGTCCGCCAGCAGGTCGGCCACGATGCGCGTGACAGCGGGGTCCGTGGCGCGTCCCCGATCGAGGAGGCGGGCGACGTCGCCCGGAGACAGCGCCCCCAGCTCCCCCTGCACCGCGACCTCGACGTCGACCGCCCCTGCGCTCGTCACGGTCACGGCATCAGCCTCTCGATCTCGGTGACCAGAATGCCCGCGCCGCCGATCGCCTTGAGCGCCGCGATCGTGCGGTACACGTCGCGTCGCTCGACGACGGCGTGCGCGGCCACGTGATCGGCCCCGTTCAGAATGTCGATGATCGTGGGTCCGTTCAGACCTGGCAGGATCCGCTTCACCTGCTCGAGCTCCGTCCGCGGTACGTTCACCATCAGGTAGCGCTTGTCGTACGCGCGAATCACGGATTCGAGCGCGGCCTGCAGCTCCGCGATGGCGCGGGGCGCTGGCTCGAGCGCGGCGGATCGCGCGATCAGAACGGCACTCGACTCGAGCACGGTCGCCAGCTCCCGCAGGCCGTTCACCTTCAGCGTGGATCCAGTGGACACCAGATCCACGATCACGTCGGCCACGCCCAGGAGAGGCGCGATCTCCGCGGCGCCGGAAACCGGCACCACCTCGACACGCAAGCCCCGCTCACCGAAGAACCGCGTCGTCGTACGCGGGAACGAGGTGGCGACCCGCGCGCCGGCCGGCAGCTCCTCCAGCACGCCCAGGTTGCCATCCTCGCGCGCCGCGACCGCCAGCCGGCAGCGGCCGAAGCCGAGAGCCAGCAGTGTCACGACCGGTCGGCCCGCTTCGGCCACCAGATCGCCACCCGTGATGCCGACGTCGGCCGCGCCATCCGCCACGAACTCCGGGATGTCACGCGCGCGGACGAAGAGCGCCAGGAACTCGCCGCCGAGCGACGCCTGCAGCGCCCGCTCGCCGTTCCGCTCCAGCTCCAAGCCCGCGCGTTCCAGTAACGCGCGCGCGCCCTCGGCTAGCCGCCCTTTGCTCGGTAGTGCCAGTCTGATCATGGTTCTCTCGGGACATAAAAAAACGCGGCCCGTCCAGGATGGACGGGCCGCGCCGACGTTGCGTCGCGCCGCTCGATCAGTCACGCAGGCGCACACACCGCCGTCTCGACCCGTCCGGGCCGTGATGGTGATGGTGCCGATGCGTGATGCGCTGCGCGTTCATGGTCCGGCAAGCTATGCGCGAGCGAGGTGCCCGGTCAAGTGGCTTCATTGCGCGCTGGTCACGGCGCCCGTGGCGGCCGAGCCGACCAGCATCGCGTACTTGGCCATGACACCGGTCCGATACGCCAGCGGCCGCGGCAGCCACGCGTCCAGACGCGCCGCAAGCGCCGCACCGTCGAGCTCGACATCGATCCTGCGATTCGTCACGTCGATGACGACCACGTCACCGTCCTGCAACGCGGCGATCGGCCCGCCCAGAGCCGCCTCGGGCGCCACGTGCCCGGCCATCAGTCCGTGCGTCGCGCCGGAGAAGCGGCCGTCGGTGAGCAGCGCCACCGAGGCACCCAGGCCTGCACCCGCCAGCGCCGCCGTCACGCCCAGCATCTCGCGCATGCCCGGTCCGCCCCGGGGACCTTCATTGCGGATCACGATGACATCGCCTTCGCGAATGCCGCCGCCGGACACGGCCGCGAACGCGTCCTCCTCGCGCTCGAAGACACGGGCGGGACCACGATGAAACGTGCGCTCGTGACCTGCCACCTTCAGCACCGCGCCCTCCGGTGCCAGGTTGCCTTTCATGATGACCAGTCCGCCAAACGGCTTCAGCGGCGCACTGATCGGCCGAACCACCTCCTGGCCGGGTGTTTCGGTGACGCGCTCGGCCTCCTCCCCGATCGTGCGTCCCGTAACCGTGAGCGCATCCTCGTGAAGCAGGTGTGCCTCGGCCAGGCGGCGCAGGATCAAGCCCACGCCGCCCGCGCGGTGCAGGTCCACGGCCGTGAAGCGGCCGCCCGGCTTGAGATCCGCGAGCAGCGGTGTCTTACGACCGATACGCTCGATGTCGTCAATGGTGAAGTCGACGCCGGCGTCGCGGGCGACGGCGAGCAGATGCAAGACCGCGTTGGTCGAGCCGCCCGAGGCGACGACCGCGGCCGTCGCATTCTCCAACGCCTCGCGCGTGATGATCGTACAGACGCTCCGCTCGTCGTTCACCAGCCGCACGGCCAGACGCCCACACGCGCGGGCAACGTCCTGCTTCGCGGGATCGAGCGCGGGCACACTGCCGCTGCCGAGCGCCGAAACGCCCATCGCCTCGAACGCCGTCGCCATGGTATTCGCCGTGAACTGGCCGCCGCACGCGCCCGCGCCCGGGCACGCGGCGCATTCGATTGCGTGCAGCTGCTCGTCCGTGATGCGACCGGCCGCGCGCGCGCCAACGGCCTCGAACACATCCTGAATCGTGATGTCGCTGCCCTCGTAGCGGCCCGGCATGATCGAGCCGCCGTACAGCATGAGGCCCGGGCGATCGAGCCGGGCAAGGCCCATGACCGTGCCCGGGATGGTCTTGTCGCACCCCGAGATGGCGACCATACCGTCGAAGAAGTAACCGCGTCCCATCAGCTCGATGGAGTCGGCGACCAGCTCCCGGCTGATCAGCGACGCTTTCATGCCTTCCGTGCCCATGGTGATCCCATCCGACACGACTGGCATATTGAACTCCAGTGCGGCGCCGCCGGCCTCGCGGATGCCCTCCTTCACCCACTGTCCCAGCTCGCGCAGATGCGCGTTGCACGGCGTGGTTTCCGACCAGGTATTGGCGATGCCGATGAGCGGTCGCTCGAAGTCGTCGTCGCTGAACCCGACGGCGCGCAGCATCGCGCGCGCGGGCGCCCGATCGTAACCGGCAACGATGGTTCGGCTGATCAGCGTGCTCAAGCGGCTACCGTGCGACGGCGGCCACGTGCGCTGGGCACGCGAAGATCGACCGGCGTCAGCCAGTCGTGCTCGTCGGCCTGCAGCCCGCGAGCGATCCCGAGCAGGCGCTCCTGCAGCCTGGAAGTCACCTCGCCAGGGCGGCCAGCGCCGATCGGCACCCGGTCGATGCTGCGGATCGGCGTGATCTCGACCGCCGTACCCGCGAAGAAGACTTCGTCCGCGATGTAGAGCAGCTCGCGCGGTACCGCTTGCTCGCGGACCGGGATCCCGAGGTCGCGGGCGAGCGTCAGCACACAGTCCCGGGTGATGCCTGGCAGCAGCGTTCCGTCGACCGCCGGGGTCATCAGTACGCCGTCGCGAACCAGGAACACGTTCTGCCCGCTCCCCTCGCTGACCAGCCCGTCAGGCCCGAGCGCGATGCCTTCGGCGTAGCCGTTGCTCTGCGCCTCCATCTTGATGAGCTGCGAGCTCAGATAGTTGCCACCGGCCTTGGCGAGCGCAGGTATCGTGTTCGGCGCCGCGCGCTGCCAGCTCGAGACGCACGCGTCGACGCCCTGCTTCAGAGACGCGTCGCCGAGGTACGCGCCCCACGGAAAGCAGAGGATGAAGGTGTCGATGGCGCAATTCCGCGGATCGATGCCGAAACTGCCGCTACCGCGCAGCACGACCGGCCGGATATAGCACGCCTCTTGACGGTTGCGAGCGACCACCGCACAGCACGCATCAATGATCTGCGCCTCGTCGAACGGCGGCGTCATTCGATAGATGCGTGCCGAATCGAGCAGCCTGCGCACGTGCGCGCGCAGGCGGAAAACCGCCGGGCCCCGCGGCGTAGCATAGCAGCGGATGCCCTCGAAGACGGAGGACCCGTAATGCACGACGTGACTCCCGACGTGAATGTTGGCGGCGTCCCAGCGCAGCCATTTGCCGTTTTTCCAGATCCAGTCCGTACGCGGATTCGTCATCAGCATTCTCCATGATACGTCACCGCAGAGCACGCGGAGAGCGCAGAAAAATGACAACAAAAAATATTCATCAAACCAACAGCCAACGTTTCGATGCTCGGCGGCCTCTGCGACCTCTGCAGTGGGTCGTCCTCTAGGGCAGCGTGATCTCTTTCGGTTCGATGAACGGCATCATGCGCCGCAGCTCGCGGCCTACGACCTCGATCGGGTGCGCGGCGTCGCGCGCACGCAGTGCATTGAAGCGTTCGCGGCCGGTACGGTTCTCCTCGATCCAGCGTTCGGCGAAGCTGCCATCCTGGATCTCGGCGAGAAGCTGGGACATGACTGCGCGGCTCTGCTCATTGATCACCCGGGCGCCGGCAATGTAGTCACCGTACTCGGCCGTATCCGATACCGAGTAGCGCATATAGCCGAGGCCGCCCTGATAGAACAGGTCGACGATCAGCTTCAGCTCGTGCAGGCACTCGAAATACGCGATCTCGGGCTGGTAACCGGCATTCACCAGCGTCTCGAAGCCGGCCTTGACCAGCTCGGCCACACCGCCACACAACACGGCCTGTTCGCCGAACAGGTCTGTCTCGGTCTCTTCCGCGAAGGTCGTGGCGAGCACGCCCGCGCGCGTGCAACCGATGCCTTTCGCGTATGCCAATGCATTGTCGAGCGCCTGCCCGGACGCGTCCTGATGTACCGCAACCAACGCGGGCACGCCGCCACCCTGTCGGAACACCTCCCGGGCCCGGTGACCGGGCGCCTTGGGCGCCACCATGCTCACGTCGATGCCGGCCGGCGGTGCGATCTGGGCAAAGCGGATGTTGAAGCCGTGCGCGAACATGAGCGTTTTGCCAGGCCGCAGCTGCGGCTCGACCTCACAGGCATAGACCTCCGGCTGCGCGGTATCGGGTACCAGCATCATGATGGTGTCGGCTTCGGCGCACGCATCGGCGATCGAGCAGACACGCAAGCCGGCGGCTTCGGCCGCAGCTCGGCTCTTCGATCCTTCGTGCAGACCGACGCGCACATCGAGGCCGCTGTCCTGGAGGTTCAGGGCGTGCGCATGCCCCTGGCTGCCGTAGCCGACTACGGCGATCGCGCGGTCCGCGAGGCGCGTGAGGTCGGCAGCGTCGTCATAGTAGAGTTTGGCCATGAATCAGTCTCCGTTGGTTGAATCCGGGACGCGCGACGCGCGCACCATCGCGACACGCCCGGTCCGGGAAAGCTCCTCCAGGCCCAGCGGCCGCACCAGGTCGATGAACTGATCGAGATCCGCGGGCCTCCCCGTCAGCTCCAGCACCATGCCGTTGCTGCCGACGTCGAGCACGCGGCCGCCGAACACACTGCAGAGCGCGACGACTTCCTGCCGCTGCTGGCGCGTGACCCGCAGCTTGAGCAGCGCCGTCTCGCGCTCGAGCGTGGACGCGTGTGTCACATCCTGTACGCGCAGCACCTCCACCAGCCGGTCGAGCTGCTTGACCACCTGCTCCACATCGTCGGCCTCGACGACCAGCGTCATGCGGCTCAGGCCCTCGGCTTCGCTCCGCCCGACCGCAATGCTGTCGATGTTGTAGCGGCGGCGGCGAAACAGACTCACCGCGCGGTTCAATGTGCCCGGATGGTCCTGCACGAGCGCGAGCAGAGTGTGCTTCACAGGACGGCTCCAGCCGGCGGGCCGGGACGCTCCGCCGCAGCCGTGCCGTTCGCCGCGGTCGTGCCATTCGCCGCCGCAGCCGTGCCGCTCGTCGCCGCCGGGCTGGAGGCGGCGGCGTCGACCATCATCTCGCCAATGCTCTGACCCTGGGGCACGATCGGGAACACATTGGCTTCCTGCTCGACACGGAAGTCAATGACGACGGAGCCAGGGTGCTCCCAGGCGCAGGCGAGCGCGCTGTCGACCTCGTCGGCGCTCTGCACCCGCATGCCGCGCAGCCCGTACGCTTCGGCAAGCAGCACGAAGTCGGGACCCGAAAGCGGCGTCCCGCTGTAGCGGCGCCCCTCGAACAGCTCCTGCCACTGCCGTACCATGCCGAGGTAGCCGTTGTTGATGATCGCGATCTTGATGTTCGCAATGCCTTCCTGGGCGATCGTCGCGAGCTCCTGGTTGGTCATCTGGAAGCCACCATCGCCGCAGATCACCCAGATCGTTTCGTCCGGGCACGCGATGGCCGCGCCCAGCGCGGCGGGCACGCTGAACCCCATCGTACCGGAACCGCCGCTCGTGATGTGCGTGCGTGCAGTGCGCCACTCGATCAGCTGCGCCGCCCACATCTGATGCTGGCCCACGTCGGTGACGACGCGGTACCGACCGTGGTGCCGGCTGACGCGGTTGAAGGCGGCATAGACGTCGTGCGGCATCAGGCAGCTCGTATCAGGCCGGCGCAGGTATGCCTGGCGTGGCTGGTGTTTGCCCTGGATCTCCCGGATGCGAGCCAACCAGTCGTCGCAATCACGCGCCGGCACGACCGCGAGCAGAGCATTCAGCACCTCTCGTGCATCGCCGATGATCGCCACATCGACGCGCACGTTCTTGCCGATCTCGGACGGGTCGATGTCAACATGGATGACGCGCGCGAGCGGCGCGAATGTCGACGCTTTACCGGTAACGCGATCATCGAAGCGGCCGCCGATGTTCAGCAAAACGTCGCACTCCTGGATCGCACGATTCACGTGCACCCAGCCGTGCATGCCCGGCATACCGAGGGCGAGCGGATGATCCTCGGGGAAGCCGCCCTTGCCGTGCAGCGTCGTGATCACCGGGATTCCGGTACGCTCCGCCAGGAGGCGCAGCTCGGGCGCAGCGCCGGACCAGATCACGCCGTTGCCGGCGAGGATCAGCGGCTTGCTGGCCTCTGCGATCAGCTTGGCGGCGTCCTGGATGTGACACAACTCGTGCTGGCGGGTTGCACAGTAGCCGGGCACATGCACCGCCGTACTCCACTCGGGAACGGTGCGCGCCTGTTGTGCGTCCTTCGCCACGTCGATCAGTACCGGACCCGGACGTCCCGTGGTTGCGAGATAAAACGCTTCCTGAAACACGGACGGCAGGTCTTCGGCGCGCGTGACCAGATAGTTGTGCTTGGTGATCGGGATGGTGATGCCGGTGATGTCGGTCTCCTGAAACGCGTCTGTGCCCAGCACCGCCGTCGACACCTGTCCCGTGATCGCCACGAGTGGCGTGCTGTCCATCCACGCGTCCGCGATCGGCGTCACCAGGTTGGTCGCGCCCGGCCCGCTCGTGGCGACGCATACGCCCACCTTGCCGCTGGCGCGGGCGTAGCCCTCCGCCGCGTGGCCCGCACCCTGCTCGTGACGACACAGCACGTGGCGCAGCTGCGGGTACTCGGGCAGCGCATGATAGAACGGCATGATAGCGCCGCCGGGAATACCGAAGATCACGTCGACGCCGGCACGGAGCAGCGCTTCGCACATGATCTGTGCACCGGTTCTCATCTCAGACATGACTGGCCTCCGGCTGTTTGGCGCGCGCTGCCACAGCGGCGCCGAAAGCGGCAGTGCCGGCCGCTGCGGTTCCCGCGGGCGCGATATCCGCGGGGAGCAGACCGCTTTCCAGCACCTCAGCGACTGCGGCTTCCACCTGGCGCGCTTCGGCCTCGAGACCGAGTGAGTGACGCAGCAGCAGCGCACCGCTCAGGATCGCTCCGATCGGATTCGCCACGTCACGTCCTGCGAGCTGCGGCGCTGACCCGTGAACGGGCTCGTACAGTCCGCGGCCGTGGCCGCCCTCGACAGCGGCCAGGCCGAGCGCTGCCGATGGCAGCAGACCGATCGAGCCCGCGAGCACGGCGGCTTCGTCGGTCAGGATGTCGCCAAACATGTTTTCGGTCACCACGACGTCGAACTCCGCTGGGCGCTGCAGCAGGTGCATGGCAGCCGCATCCACCAACAGGTGTTCGAGCTCGAGGTCCGGAAACGCTTCGCTCACCACGCGGGTGACTACAGCGCGCCAGAGACGGGACGTTTCCAATACGTTTGCCTTGTCGATGGATGTGAGCTTGCCACGCCGGCCCTGTGCGAGCCGTGCAGCGGTCCGGGTAACACGCTCGATCTCGACCGTGCTGTAGCTGCACACATCGGTCGCCTGCTCGCCTCCGTCCGGCGTGCGCCGGCGCGCCTTCGGACCGAAGTAGATACCGCCGGTCAGCTCACGCACGAACAGCAGATCCACACCGACGAGGCGCTCGGCCCGTAGCGGCGAGACTCGCGCTCCCGCCGCGTGCACATTCACCGGCCGCAGGTTGGCGAAGAGGCCCAGCAGTTTGCGCAGCGCGAGCAAGCCCTGCTCCGGTCGCACCTTCGCATCGGTCCGATCGAACTTCGGATCGCCCACCGCGCCGAGCAGCACTGCATCCGCGTGCGCGATGACCGCTGCGGTGTCCGCCGGCAGCGCCTGCCCCGTCGCCTCGATGGCCGCAGCACCGATCAACCGATTCGTGAACTCGAGCTCGTGACCCCAGGCGTCGGCGACTGCGTCCAGCACGCGCACCGCTTCACGCGTGACTTCCGGTCCGATCCCGTCGCCGGGCAGGACCACGATCCTAGCGCGCATGGTTGGCCTCATAGCTCGCGATTTCGGCTTCCGCGGAGCGCAGGTAGCCGAGTGCATCGATGCCGTTGAGCAGACAATGCTTCGCGAAGGGATCGATCGGGAAATCGAAGCGCAGCCCTGACGGTGTCGTAACGCTCTGGTATTGCAGGTCGATCCGCAGGCGAATCGACGGGTCACTCGTGCACAGCCGCAGCACCTGCGCATACGCACTACCGGACAGCTCGATCGGCAGCAGACCGTTGCCCAGCGCATTGCTGCGGAAGATGTCGGCGAAAGCGGTGCTGATGACCGCGCGGAAGCCGTACGATTGCAGCGCCCAGACGGCGTGCTCTCGCGACGAGCCACAGCCGAAGTTACGCCCGGCGAGAAGGATCTGTGCACCCTGCGCGGCAGGCTGATTGAGCGGAAACGACGGCTCGCTACGCCAATCGGCGAACAGAGCGTCCTCGAGCCGGCTCTTTCCCGTGACCGTCAGAAAGCGCGCGGGGATGATCTGATCGGTATCGATATCGTCGAGCGTGAGCACCACGACTCGGGCGACGAGCGTCTCGATCGGTTCCATCATGTCGTTCCCCTCATCAACCGCGGAGTACGCGGAGTACGCTGAGACCAACAAACCAAATAAAAAACCCTATGAAAACACATCATTTACTCGGCGACCTCAGCGTACTCTGCGGTCGAACTGGATGGGCGCGCGTCGCTGACCGCGCCGGCTACCGCCGAAGCGGCGGCGGTGAGCGGGCTTGCCAGGAACGTGCGCCCGCCCCTGCCCTGTCTGCCCTCGAAGTTGCGATTGCTCGTGCTGACCGCGTACTGGCCGGGCTCGAGCCGATCATCGTTCATGGCGATGCACATCGAACAGCCGGCCTGGCGCCACTCCGCGCCGGCTGCGCGAAAGACCTCGTGCAGTCCCTCTGCCTCCGCGTCCCGTTTGACGCGCTGCGAGCCGGGCACGACCAGCATGCGCACGCCGGGTGCGACGCGACGACCACGCAGCACGCGCGCGGCGGCACGCAGATCCGATAGTCGCGAGTTCGTGCAGCTTCCCAGAAACACGACGTCGATGGGCTTGCCGAGCAGCAGCTCACCTGGCTGGAGTCCCATATAGGCGAGCGCTTTCGCGAGCGCTGCGCGCTGCGCCGGCTGGGCGGCCGCGGGATCGGGGATCCGCTCGTCGATGCGGATGGCCATGCCCGGATTGGTGCCGTAGGTGATCATGGGCGCGAGCTGGCCGGCATCGATGTCCACCGTAGCGTCGTACACCGCGTCCGCAGCGCTGGGCAGCGCGCGCCAGCGCTCCAGCGCCGTCTCCCAGGCCGCGCCCTTGGGGGCATGCGGTCGGCCGGCCATATACTCGAAGGTCGTATCATCCGGGGCGATCATGCCGGCACGCGCGCCCGCCTCGATGGACATGTTGCACACGGTCATGCGTTCCTCCATGGAGAGCGCGCGAATGGCCGAGCCCGTGTATTCGACGACGTGACCAGTGCCGCCGCCAACGCCGATCCTGGCGATGATCGCAAGGATGAGGTCCTTGGCCGTGACGCCCGCTTGCAACTGGCCGTCGACCCGGATCTGCATGGTCTTCGGTTTCTTCTGAAGCAGGCACTGCGTGGCCAGGACGTGGGCGACCTCCGTCGTGCCGATACCGAATGCGAGCGCGCCGAAGGCGCCGTGCGTGCTCGTGTGGCTGTCACCGCAGACGACCGTCATCCCGGGTTGCGTGAGGCCCTGTTCCGGCCCGATCACGTGCACGATGCCCTGACGCTCGCTACCCAGCGGGTGCAGGACGATGTCGAAGTCGCGGCAGTTCGCCTCGAGCTGTTGGAGCTGCGCCGCCGCCGCGCCCGCGAGGGGAACTACACCGCGCCGTCCCCAGGTGGTGGGCGTGGAATGGTCCATGGTCGCGACCGTGCGTCCGGGTCGTCGCACATGCAGACCCGCCTCGCGCAGCGTGGTGAACGCCTGCGGCGACGTGACCTCGTGAATCAGGTGGAGGTCGACATAGAGGATCGTGGGCGTGCCGTCCGTTCCGGCACGCACCACATGCGCATCCCACACCTTCTCGAAGAGCGTACGACCCGCCTTCATACGCCCCACAGATAGCTCGCGCGCTCGAGCGCAACGGCCTCCAACTCACGTGCCTGCGCGGCCTTGTTGAGGGCATGGAGGTAGCCGCACGCCGCGGCGTTCACGATGTCGGGCGAGGCGCCACGGCCGGTGAAGGTCTGACCGTTGACCTTGACGATCAGCGATACTTCGCCCAGGGCGTCGCTGCCGGGCGTAACCGAGTGCAGCTTGAGCTCGACAAGTTCGGTGCGGCAGTCGACCAGCGCATCGATCGCTGCGAATGCGGCCGCCACCGGGCCATCTCCCTGCGCCAGGGCTTCGCGCTCGACCTGGCCGATCGCAAGACACACCTTCGCGATGGCAGGATCACTGCCGCATTGCACGTGCAGTGCGCGCAGGCCATAATGCGCCGGCACATCGTCCATGGTGCCGTGATTCAGGATCGCGATCAGATCCTCGTCCAGAATCATCTTCTTCTGGTCGGCGAGCAGCTTGAAGAGCTGGTAGGCACGGGTCAGCTCGTCCTCATCCAGCTCGTAGCCGAGCACACGGTAGCGCTGCGACAGCGCGTTGCGTCCGGAGTGCTTGCCGAGCACGAGGTGCGTGTCACGTACGCCGACGCTTTGCGGTGTCATGATCTCGTACGTGGTGCGCTCCTTCAGCATGCCGTCCTGATGGATGCCCGCCTCATGGGCGAACGCGTTCTTGCCGACAATCGCCTTGTTCGGCTGCGGATACAGACCGGTCAGGTACGCCAGCAGGTGGCTGCTACGCGCGATCTCCTGCGTGCTGACGGCGGTCTCGTACGGGAATGCGTCGCGGCGGGCGCGCAGCGCCATGACGACCTCCTCGAGCGCTGCGTTGCCGGCACGCTCACCGATCCCATTCACGGTGCATTCGACCTGACGCGCGCCGCCCTCGATCGCGGCCAGGGAGTTGGCGACGGCGAGGCCGAGGTCATCGTGGCAATGGGCGCTCAGCACGACATCGCTGGTCTTCGGCACGGCCGCCCGCACGGTCTCGAAGAGCGCCCTGTACTCCGCGGGGTACGAGTAGCCGACCGTATCGGGCAGGTTCACCGTTCGGGCGCCCGCGGCGATCGCCGCGTCGACCACCCTGCAGAGGAAGGGGACATCGGTGCGCGTAGCATCTTCCGCGCTGAATTCGACGTCGTTGGTGAACTGGCGGGCCCGCTCGACCGCTGCGACCGCGCGCTCGACACACTCATCCCGGCATATCCTGAGCTTTCGATTCAGGTGCACGTCCGATGTCGCGATGAAGACGTGGATCCGGCCTCGCTCCGCCGCCTCGAGCGCTACGCCGGCCTCGTCGATATCGCGCGGGTGTGCTCGGGCAAGCGCGGCGATCACCGGCCTGCGCACCTCGCTGGCAATGGCCCGCACCGCATCCGCGTCGGCCGGCGAGCTGATGGGGAAGCCCGCTTCGAGCACGTCGACGCCGAGTGCATCGAGCTGATGTGCCATGCGCAGCTTTTCCTGTGGGGTCATGCTGGCGCCCGGCGATTGCTCGCCATCGCGCAGCGTGGTGTCGAACACAGCCACCCGATTCACGGTCGGCTCTCCCGAACGAGGAGGAAAAAAAGCGGGCCTTCTCCGGTTCGGAGAAGGCCCGCGGTCGCTTTCGGCTCGG
>JBOHRE010000028.1:0-37448 GCA_050732635.1 Longimicrobiales bacterium
GCGGCCGTGTGGGCGGGCGGCGGCCCGGGTCGGCGGGGTGCGCGGCGTGAGCGGCGACGTCGCTCAGAACACGCCGACGCGGCCTTTCGCGGACTCGCGCAGCCGCGCGGCGTCGTAGCCGATCCCGTCGCGGAAGACAAGCGTCACATCGTAGATCTGCGACGGCGTGCCTACCGGGTCGCCGCGGATCACGACCAGATCCGCGGCCTTGCCCGCCACGATCGAGCCGATCCGCTCCGCCTCGCCCAGGATGCGCGCGCCGTTCAGTGTCAGGATCCGGATCGCCTCCTCGGGCGTGAAGCCGGCCTCGATCAGCAGCTCGTAGTTGCGCAGGTTGCCGAAGCCGGGAAGGAAGCCGGTCCCCCAGGGGTCGGAGCCGGCGCCGAGCAGTCCGCCGGCAGCGACGAACGCGCGTTCCCACTGCATCATCTTCGTGAGCAGCCGCTCGGGGACGACGAAGGGGGATTCCGCCAGCGACGCGTGCACGGCCTCGACCTCGCGGCGCGTGTCGGCGTCGAGCATTTCCAGCGCGCGCGGATCCAGGCGAGCCCGCCCGGGCACGAACGTCTCGTACACGCCCAACGTGGAAACCACCGCCGCGCCGCTCTCGACGATGCGGCGGATGCTCTCGCGCACCTCCTGGCTCGCCACGTCGACGTCGGCCTGGACGCGCATGTTCTGCGGCGGGCAGACATCGGGCCGCTTGCCCGGCACGTAATCGCTGTTCGTGATGAAGCCGTGCTGCAGCGCGTCGATGCCGAGCGCGGCGGCCTCCGTGAACGTGACCGAGCAGAGGTGCCCGGTCACGCGCAGGCCGCGCGCGTGCGCCGCCTCGATCACGGCGCGCAGCACGTCGGTGGGGCCGTTGATGACCTTGAACCAGGTCGCGCCCTCAGCCGCCCAATAGTCTACGACGCGTCTGGCCTCCTCCGGCGTCGCGATGATACGGAACGCGCCCGGCCGCTGCGGTCCGCCGGTGAGGTACGGCCCCGTGACGTGGAACCGCGGACCAGCCAGCGCGCCGGCGTCGATGCTGCGCTTGAGGTTCAGCTCCCGGTATGGCAACTGGCTGCCGGCGGTCATTGCCGTGGTCACGCCGTGCGCGAGGTAGAGCGCCGCGCCGGCGTTCATGGGCGCCATGACGCGAAGACCGCCGAAGTAGGTGTGCTCGTGGAGCGCAACCAGACCGGGAATCACGGTGTGGCCCCGAAGCTCGAGCACGCGGGCACCGGCGGGAACCGCGGTGGTCTCGCGCGGACCCGCGGCCTGGATGCGTGCACCGCTCACCACGACGGTCTGATCGTCGCGCGCCGGCGCGCCGGTGCCGTCCACGACCCGGACACGGGTCAGCGCCACGCTCGGCTCGTCCACCGCCACGAACGCTCGCACGCTCGATGACAGTGCCGGCCGCTCCTGCGCGGCGAGCGGCGCGACGCAAAGCAGCAGGCTGAGCGCGCCGCGACACGGACTGGTCATCGGCAACCCCCCACGCCACGCCTCATCAGCCCGCCTGCTCCTTCGCCCAGCGCTCGATCACGCTGCGCAGCCGGCGCACATCGCCGGGGGCGACGTCGCCCGTGGTCAGTGCCTGACTGACCAGCGCGGTGACATCACCCGCGAACGCCGCGTCCAACACGTCGCGCACCTTCGCCTCGCGCACATCCTCGCGCGTCACCCGCGGACGGAACACGAACTCGCGCCCGACCTTGCGGTGCCCGATCACGCGCTGTACCTGCAGCCGCGTCAGCAGCGTGCCGATCGTCTTCCGGGCCAGCCCCGTCGACGGCTCCAGCGCCTCCCACACCTCGCGCGCGCTCGCCTCGCCGCGCTCCCAGAGCACGTCCAGGATCGCGAGCTGCAGCTCGGTCAGTCGCTCGAGGTCTTTCACGGTGTACGGCGGGTTACGGGGTTCCGGTGGCGCGTCGCGCGCGCTGCGTCCGCGCGGCTGTCGCTCACAGGTGTAAGACTACGCCGCGACGTGCGCCGCCGCAAGCCCGCCGGCGGGCGCGGCTCACAATGGACGCGCGCACAGCACGCCCGCTGCAGTGTGGCGCACACCTCCACGGTCGTCGATGCGGGGCCGTCGGTCCCGCCGCGGCACTCGGCTTCGTCGGCCCTCGTCGTTTGGGTACAAGTTGTACAGCCGGCGGGCGGCGCGGCGTACACGTTGTACAGCCCGCTGGCGGAGGTCGGTACAAGTTGTACCAAAACGCATAGGGTCCCGCCCGGGCGAGCGGCGCGTCCTGCGTCGATGGCGCGACTACCAGGGCGCGACTACCATAGGGCGCGCGGGGGATCCAGGGGCCGCACGAGTCACGCGGCAGGCCCGTCGCGCGTTCCGATAGCGGGCACTCGAGAGGAGCAATGACCATGCGCGTGAGGAGCTGGGTGAGCGTGCTGGCGCTTGCGGCGGCGGGCGCAGGGTGCGGCGGACTGGTCGGGCTGGACGCGCCGGCCATCGAGGTGCGCCTCGAGGATGATGGGCTGCACGTGGCCAACCACACCGACGCGACGATCTACTTCACCGCGGTCAACCCGCGCTCGCTGGTGCTCTGGGTCGCGTGCACGGAGCCCGACAGCTGCGACCGCATCGAGTCGGGCAGCGCCGTGACGCTCGGCTTCGACCAGATCCTCGGCTGGGGGCTGGACAGCGATCCGTCCGACGTCGACTTCCACTACTGGCGTCTGGTCCCGACGCCGCGTGGCGACTACCGCGCCGACCGCATCCGCACCATCCGCGTCTCGCGCTGAGACTGGCGCCGCGCGTGCGGCGGGCGTCGGCCGCCGGGGCCGGCGTCGTCGCCCGGCACCCTCGACGTTTTGGTACAACCTGTACAGCATCGCGTCGGTCGGCCGAGGATGGGGTCAAAATGAGCCGCGATGCCGAGCAGCCTACTCCGCGAAGCTGCTGAGTGACGCTGAGCGGCGGCATGGGTCCGAGGTCGCCACTGGGCGGTGCGCACGGCTCATCCTCCTCCGATGTCAGCGGCCGCAACCGGAGCGGAGCCCGGGTTACCGATTCACCGCCCGCATCGCGTCTTCGGCGTAGCGCGAGCCCGCCGCCGCGCCAACCGGCACAGCGGCCTCCAGTCGCTCCCGCTCCGCCGCGGTGAGCGTGACCGCGGCAGCGGCGCTGTTTTCCTCCAGCCGCTCGATGCGGCGCGTCCCCGGAATCGGCACCACGCCCTCGTGCGCCAGCAGCCAGGCGAGCGCCAGCTGCGCCGGCGTCACGCCCTTGGCCGCCGCCAGCTCGCGCACCGTGTCCGCGATGGTCAGGTTCGCCGCAAAGTTGTCGCCGGAGAAGCGCGGGTTGCTGCGGCGCCAGTCGGTCGGGTCGAGATCGTCCAGCCGCCGGATCGCTCCGGTCAGGAAGCCGCGCCCCAGTGGACTGTAGGCCACGAACGTGATGCCGAGCTCGGCGCACAGGCCGAGCAGCTCGTCCTCCGGCTCGCGGGACCAGAGCGAGTACTCGGTCTGCAGCGCGGCGATGGGATGGACCGCGTGCGCGCGGCGGATCGTGTCGGGCGCCGCCTCCGACAGCCCCAGGTAGCGCACCTTGCCTGCCCGCACCAGCTCGGCCATGGCGCCCACCGTGTCCTCGATCGGCGTGTCGGGATCGACGCGGTGCTGGTAGTAGAGGTCGATGGTCTCCACACCCAGCCGCCCGAGGCTGGCGTCGCACGCGCGCCGCACGTAGTCGGGCCGGCCGTTCACGCCCCGGAACCTGCCGTCGGCGTCACGGACGTTGCCGAACTTGGTGGCGATCACGGCACCCTCGCGCCGGTCCGCGAGCGCCCTGCCCACCAGCTCCTCGTTGGCGCCGACGCCATACATGTCCGCGGTATCGAAGAAGTTGACGCCGAGCTCCAGGGCGCGGTGGATCACCGCGATCGAGCGGGCGTCCTCCGCCGCCCCGTAGAAGTCCGACATGCCCATGCAGCCCAGACCGATGGCCGACACCGCCGGCCCGCCCGCACCGAGATTGCGCATCTCCATGACAGCTCCTCCCTCCATTCGCCGCGCTCAGGATTGCCCGTGGCCCTGGCCGCTGGCGACGCCATCCGTTTGACGTGCCTCGCCCGGCGCCCGAAATCGCCTGCGTCGCAACCGCTTAGGCCACACGGCCTCCAACGCCCGAAAAATTCGATGTTACATCCGGCCCGCGAGCGGCATTTTACTCTATAGGGGACCGATTTTCGATTCCACACCACATCCGGGAGACTCTTCGATGCGGAAGACTGCGCTCGGCCCGTCGCTCGACGTCACGCCCGGCGTGCGCTACCGGTCCTACACCGCCGACTTCGACCTCTTCGGCAGCGACGCCGAGGGCGACATCACGTACCTCGTGGTCGACGTCGGGCTCGGCTACCGCTGTTGATCTCACGGGCGACGGCGCCGGTCTGTCCGCGCGGCCGGTGCCGTCGCCTGATGTTGCGTCGCAGCTCGCCTGACCGCCGCCGCTTTTCCGGAGGAGATGATGCACGAGCTCCGCCTGGCCCAGGTCGTGGTCACCGAAGGCGACTGGTCCTCCTGGATCAGCCGCGCGATCCGCCGCGCCACCGGCTTCGAGTGGACGCACGCCTTCATCGTGACCGGTCCCGACGAGCTCTCCGAGGCCTGGTTCCCGCGCGTGCGCACGCACTCCCTCGCCCGCCGCATGGACGAGCTGGCCGCCAAGGGCCGCCAGCACGTGGTGCTCGAGCTGCCCGAGATCACCGACACCGAGCGCGCGCTCGTCGCCGACAAGGCCCGCAGCTACGTCGGCCGCTACTACGACGTCGGCCAGATCCTGCTCTACTACACGCTCAAGCGCTTCTGGAAGGACGGCGACGGCACGCTGATCTGCTCGCGCCTGGTGACCGCCGCCCACTTCTCCGGCCTCGGCCCCACGCGCGGCAACCTGTTCCCGCCCGAGCTGATCGCCGCCCTGCCGCCCGAGTTCGACGGCCGCCAGGACAACCTGAAGGTCGGCTACGCGACGCCGGCGGATCTGCTGTATTCGACGCTGGCGAGGGTTGGGCCGGGAGCGGTCATGAGCGAGGGCTATACGACGGATCTGCACAGCTGAATGACGCGGCAGGAGACGAGGGCCCGCCGCATCACGCGGCTGTCCCGTGACGAATGCGCAGATGCGATTGCGAGTGTGGTCGGGAGGAATCCGGAATGGCGTTTTACTACACCGCGATTGGCGATACCCGAACACAGCGGTTCGGATATAAACAGTTATGCGTTCATGGGTGCCTCAACGATGATCCCTCCTTTGCATCGTACTGGCTGTACGGGAATCGCTCGCGCTCTCGCGGTCTCTGTGATAGCACCCATCGATTGAACAGCCCCACTCCCCAGCAACCCCAGGTGCTCCTGCGGCTCCACTTCGCTCTGGCCCCATCTTCTCCCGCGGCTCGGGCGTGCGCCCGCTTCGCGGGCCGATTCCCTTTCGCCGTTGCCAAGCAGCCGCCGCTAGTGAGAATTGAGCCGGAGGCAACACCGGACTTTGTGTGTTCCTGGCTTGCAACGGATCTCGGCGCGGCACCCACGCCGCATAACATCTCGGTCACCGCTGCGGCGGAGCTTCGCTCCGCCTTGCCCTGCGGGAACGCCGCTGCTCATCTCCTCTTCCAGGAGCAGCGCTACCGCTGTAGCGCAGCGGCGTTCGGTGACCGCCCAACGTTAGGCGCCATGTTTCGCTTTTTGCTTGAGAACCAGTGGAGATCGAGAAGCTAGCGCCCCGGCTGGAGCAGTTGCTGCACGCGAGATCCGCGGAAGAGATCCGCGCGGCCATAGATGCGGTCTTGGAAGCCTTGCCCGAGGATCAAAAGCAGGAGGCGGCGGAAAAAGCGATCCGAAAGCGAGCGCCCGAGCATTTCCTCCGCCACCTCGATGTCCTGGCGGAGTTGCTCAACTCCTCAAAGCCACTCGTGGCTGGCGCGACCCTGCCAGACAGGTATGCGCAGTTCCTTGAACTCGTTAGGCATGTTGAGCGGCTGTGGCAGGATGCGGTCACCTTATACCGGGCGGGTAGTTTTTCATCAGCCACGTTCTTCGCCTTGGTCGTGCTAGAGGAGACAGGAAAGGTTGGAGCTGCGCGGTTTCAGCTGTTCGGGCCGATCAAGATCGACATGCCGGCCCCGTCAAAGCGAAAGCGGGGCCACCCGTTCTATAGCCACACGAAGAAGCACCTGAGTCCTGGGTGCAACAGGGCTCGACCGTGTTCTATTTCGTGAACACGGGCATACAGTCAGCCTTGGCGAGGGCCAAGGCTGATGCCAACGGCAAGGACGTCCGCATACAGGGCGGCGCGAATGTCATCCAGCAGTACGTGAACGCCGGGCTCGTCGATGAATTCATGGTCCACATCGCGCCGGTCATGATTGGACGTGGTATACGTCTGTTCGACGACGTCGATAGACGGCGCTTCACAGTCGAGATCATCGAATCGATCGACTCGAGCTTGGTGACACACATACGCTATCGAGTGAACAACAGACGTCCGGGATCGCAGAACCGCTAGGCCGCTCTCGGCATGGATGCGCGTCAGGCAACATTCGCCAGCACCTCGCGCAGTCCCACGCCGACCATACGCTGCCACCCTTGGCTCGCGCCGTCGAAGGCGGCCTCATCGCCAGGCTTGAAGCCGGAGTGCTCGAGCACCAGCCGCGTGCCACCCGACGGTGTCGGCGTGAGCGTCCAGGTGACGACGGTGTCCAGAGGGCCGCCACGCCACGTATAACGGAGTCGCTCGAACGGCTCCAGCTCCAGCACCTCGCAGTGAACGATCCCGTCCCACCACGGCGTCGGCTCTGATCTGAAGGTGAAGCTGTGCCCGATCGTGGGCCGCATGTTATTGGCCATGAGCCACTTCTCGAGCAGCTCGGGCTCGGTCAGCGCGCGCCACACCTTCGCGGGCGGGTGTGGCAGGTCGTACTCGAGAGAAATCGACCGCGTTTCGGCTTGGGCGCTCATTCATCCATCTCCTCGAGCAAGGCTTGAAGTCGGTCGAGGCGTTCGAGCCAGAACGCCTGGTAGCGCGCAATCCAATCGACGAGCGGGCGGAGTCCATTGGGCTCGACCCGGTAGTAGACGAAGCGACCCTCTCGCCGTTCGGACACGAGGCCGGCCTTGCGGAGCGTCGCCAGGTGCTGCGAGACGGCCGGCTGAGAGATGTCGAAGCACGCCGTGAGATCCTTCACAGCGGCTTCGCCACCGGTCAGGCGCTCGAAAATCGCCCGGCGGCTGGGATCCGCCAGTGCGCGGAAGACCGTGTTCGCGCGTCGCATCCCGAATACATAAGTATTCACTTATGCAATGTCAAGGCGTGTCCGACAAGCTTGGATTCGTCCCAGTGGATCGATGGCGCGTCGGGCCGGTTGTCATTACAGCAGTCGCTCCGCGCCTGCGCTGCCTCCGGTCGGCGTCGTGAGCTGGAACATCAGCAACATGCTGCCCGGCAGCCAGGCGAGGGTATGGATATCATTGAGAATTCGTGGACGGAACTGGCGCCCGGGGTTAGTTTGGGATGATCCGAAGCCGAGGAGCACGGCATGGTTCGCGAGTACCTTAGCGCTGCTATGGCGACCGCCAAGTATGAGATCTTGGCGGATGATGGGAGCTTCTACGGCGAGATCCCGGACTTCGAAGGCGTGTATGCGAATGCCGACACGCTCGAGAAATGTCGTCAGGAGCTGGAGCAGGTGCTCGAAGAGTGGGTGCTGTTCCGCGTCTCACGCAACCTCTCCCTTCCGACGGCCGCAGGGGTCGAATTGAGGATCCAGAAGGTAGGCTGAGTGCCTCCCTTCGGACCGATAAGCCGGCGGAACTTGGTCGGAGCTTTGCGCCGGCTTGGGTTCGACGGTCCGTATTCTGGTGGCAAGCATCAATTCATGATCCGTGGAACCGCCACCGTACGCGTTCCCAATCCTCACCAAACGGACATTGGCGTGGAACTCCTTTCGAGGATCCTTCGACAAGCGGGTATCGACCGCACCGAATGGGAGGGCGTCTGAGCCGCTTCAGTTCAGCGTTTGCAGAGGTACCTGTCTACGAGGGGATAACGCGAGAGGAGGCGCTTCAGAACATCCGCGAGGCTATCACTCTCTCCTTGGAGAGTCTCGAAGAGCACGGTGACCCCGTTCCGCCTCCGATCACCGAAGAAATCGTGGAAGCGTAGTGGCTCAGCTGCCGATCCTCCCGACCGCAACCGAGAGCCTCCACCAGGGCCGGGACGCCTTCGCGCGACGGGCGTGGGCGGACGCGTTCGCGCGCCTGTCCGCCGCTGACCGCGACGCGCCACTGGCTGCCGAGGACCTCGAGCGGCTGGCGACGGCGGCGTACCTCGTCGGCGAGCATTCCGACAGCGAGGCCTCCCGCACGCGGGCGCATCACGAGTTCCTGGCCGGCGGGCAGACGGAGCGGGCGGCGCGCTCGGCGTTCTGGATCGGCTTCCACCTGCTGCAACGGGGCGAGACGGCGCGCGGCGGCGGCTGGATCGCGCGCGCGCAGCGGCTGCTCGATGACGCCGGGCGCGACTGCGTGGAGCGCGGCTACCTGGTGCTGCCGGTCGCGCTGCGCTCGATCTTCGGTGGCGACAACGCCGGCGCGTACGAGAGTTTCGGCCAGGCTGCCACGATCGGCGAGCGCTTCGGCGAGCCGGACCTGGTCGCGCTGGCGCGACACGGCTGCGGCCGCGCGCTGATCCGGTTGGGCGAGGTCGAGGACGGTGTGGCGCTGCTGGACGAGGCAATGGCGGCGGTCGAGGCCGGTGACGTGTCGCCGCTCGTCGCCGGCGACATCTACTGCAGCGTGATCGAGGCGTGTCACGAGATCTTCGACATGCGTCGCGCGCAGGAGTGGACCGCGGCGCTGACGCAGTGGTGCGAGGCGCAGCCGGACCTGGCGCCGTATCGCGGACAGTGTCTCGTGCGACGCGCCGAGATCATGCAGCTGCACGGCGCGTGGCCCGACGCGCTCGAGGAGGCGCGACGCGCGTGCGACCACCTGACGAAGCCCCCCGGTGAGCGTGCGGCCGGCGCGGCGTTCTACCAGCTCGCCGAGATCCACCGCCTGCGCGGAGAGTTCGACGAGGCCGATGAGGCGTACCGGCAGGCCACGAAATGGGGCCGCAGCCCGCACCCCGGCCTGGCGTTGCTGCGGCTCGCGCAGGGGCAGCTCGACGCTGCGGCCGCCGCGATCCGCCGCCTCCTCGCCGAAGCGGAGCAGCGCCGGGCGCGGTCCAACGTGCTGCCGGCGTTCGTGGACATTATGCTGGCTGCGGGCGACGTCGCAGCCTCGCGCGCCGGCGCGGACGAGCTCGCGCAGATCGCCGCTGAGCTCGATGCACCGATGCTGCACGCGATCGCGCTCACGGCGGAGGGCGCAGTCCTGCTGGCCGAGAACGATGCGCGCAAGGCTCGCGACGTGCTGCGCGATGCCTGGACGACGTGGTCCGAGCTCGAGTCGCCCTACGACGCAGCGCGCGTCCGCGTCCTCATGGCGCTGGCCTGCCGCGCGCTCGGCGACGAGGACACCGCCTCGGTCGAGCTCGAGGCAGCGCGCTGGGCGTTGCAGCAGCTCGGCGCGGCGCCCGACCTGGCGCGGATCGATGCGCTCACGCGTGCCGTCGCACGCGACCAGACGCACCGCCTGACAGCCCGCGAGCTGCAGGTGCTACGGCGAGTGGCCGCCGGCGAGACGAACAAGGACATCGCCGCGGAGCTGTTCATCAGCGAGCGCACCGTGGAGCGGCACGTCAGCAACATCTTCATGAAGCTCGGCGTCGCGTCCCGCGCCGCCGCGACCGCCTTCGCGTACGAGAATCAGCTCGTCTGAGCGCCCGCCCGCGTGAAATCACCCACGCTGCCGCGCGGCGACATTGGGTGATTCTCCCGAAGTCCGCCGTCCTCGCCTCGCAGTAGTATCGACGTGCCAGCGCAGCAACACCTCGAGCGAGGAAACGGCAATGAACACACGACTTCAGGCGCCGGAGCGGGTCCGGCGCGGCCAGGTCCAGGACCCCCACGCGGTGCTGGTGTCGGCGATGCCCGCGAGCGAGCGGCGGCTGAACCTGGCCGGTATCCCGACCACGGTGCTGATCGGCGGCGCGGGACCGTCGCTCGTGCTGCTGCACGGGCCGGGCGAGTTCGCGGCGAAGTGGCTACGAGTGTTCCCGGACCTGGTGCGCACGCATCGCGTCATCGCGCCCGACCTGCCGTGCCACGGCCGCTCGGCCGGGGCCGACGATCCGCCGGACGTCGAGCGTGCGCTCGCGTGGCTGCGCGAGCTGATCGAGCAGACGTGTGAGACGCCGCCCGTGCTGCTTGGTCACGTGCTGGGCGGCGCGATCGCGGCGCGGTTCGCGATCCGCCATGGCGAGCGGCTCGACCAGCTCGTGCTCGTCGACTCGCTGGGACTCGCGCCGTTTCGTCCCGCGCCCCGGTTCGCACTCGCCATGATGCACTTCATGGCGCGGCCGAACGAGCGGACCTTCGACCGCTTCATGCGACAGTGTTCGTACGACCTGGACGAACTGCGCGAGCAGATGGGCGAGTGGTGGGAGCCGTTCGCTGCGTACCAGCTCGAGAACGCGCGCGGGCCGAGCGCAAAGGCCGCCGGCCGGCTGATGCGCAGCGTCGGCGTGCCGCGGATTCCGCCCGAGGACCTCGCCCGCATCACCGTGCCCACGACGCTGATCTGGGGTCGGCACGACCGCGCGCTGCGCCTGCCGATCGCCCAGGCCGCGAGCGAACGCTACGGCTGGCCGCTGCACGTCGTCGACGACTGCGCCGACGACCCGCCGCGCGACCGGCCCGAAGCGTTTCTGCGGGCGCTGCGCAGCGCGCTCCGCGAGCCACGACACTCGAACCGATGAGGAGCGGACGATGCTCGAACTACAGCTCGAAACCACGGAACAGATCCGCAGCGCGTGGGACGACGTCGCGATCGGCTACGACACGTTCGTCACACCCTCGCACATGGCGTTGGGAGAGGAGGCGCTCCGGCGGGCAGGTCTACAGCCGGGGATGCGGTTCCTCGACGTCGCCGCCGGCAGCGGCGCGCTCAGCATCCCCGCGGCACGGCTCGGCGCCCGCGTGCTGGCGACCGACCTCTCGCCCGCGATGGTCGAACGGCTCGAGGCGCGGGCGCGCCAGGAAGGCCTCACCGACCTCGAGGCCCGCGCGATGGACGGCCAGGCGCTCGACCTCGACGACGGCGAGTTCGACATCGCCGGATCCCAGTTCGGCGTGATGCTCTTCCCCGATCTGCCCCGCGCGCTGCGCGAGCTGGTGCGCGTGATCCGGCCCGGGGGGCGAGTGCTGCTGGTAACGCTCGGGCCGCCGCAGCAGATCGAGTTCCTGAGCTTCTTCCTGGGCGCGATGCGGGCGGCGGTCCCCGGCTTCACCGGGCTGCCCCAGGATCCGCCGCCGCTGCCGTTCCAGGTCGCCGATCCGGAAACGCTGCGCGCGAGGCTCGTGGAGGCCGGGCTCCGGGACGTACGCATCGACACGGTCACCGAAACGCTCGAAATCGAGTCCGCCGCGCACCTGTGGGACTGGGTCCGGTCCAGCAATCCCATCGGAGCCGCGCTCGCGGCCGACGTGACGCCGGAGCAGAAGGCGCGCGTGCTTCAGGTACTGGAAGGATTGCTGCGCGAGCGGGCCGACGGCCGCGCTCCCGCCGTCCTCGAGAACCGGATCAACATCGGGATCGGCACGAAGTAGACCCTGCGAATTCGGGGAAGATGAGTTGCTGATGGCGGCAATCGATCTGGAAGAGCTCCCTGTCCGCCGTGTTCTCCGTGCGAGACTGCCCTCGTCGATTTCGGCCGGCCTGATTCGACGCATGGATGAGCACACCCGATCGAACGAAACAGGGAGGAGGAGCCATGCGCAAACTCATCATGTGGAACCTGATGACGCTGGACGGCTACTTCGAGGGGCCGCGGGCCTGGGACCTCGAGGCCCACGAATATGCCTGGGGCGAGGAGCTGCAGCGGTTCTCGCTCGAGCAGGCACGCGAGGTAGGCGCGCTGCTGTTCGGACGAGCCACGTACGACGGCATGGCGGCGCACTGGACCACCGCTACGGGCGAGATCGCCGACTTCATGAACGCGGTGCCGAAGTACGTGTTCTCCCGCACGCTCGAGAGCGCCGATTGGAACAACACCACGCTCGTGAAGGGCGACGCCGCGGAGGCAGTGGCCGGGCTGAAGGAGCAGCCTGGCAAGGACCTTTTCGTCTTCGGCAGCGCCGAGCTTTCGGCCGCGCTGATCCGCCACGGGCTCTTCGACGAGTACCGCATCGGCCTCGTGCCGGTCACGCTGGGCGAGGGCAACCCGCTATTCAAGCCGGATTCGGAGCCACTGAGGCTGGAGCTCCTGCAGTCGCGACCGCTCGGCGATCGCTGCCTGCTGCTGCGCTACCGGGCGGCCGCCGTCGCGGCGGCCGCCCGCTGAGCCGGCGGCGGCAGACCGGAAGCAGGCTCGGCCCGGATCGGGCTGCGCCGGGTGCGGCGCGGCAGAGCAGGACGGGACGGTCCGCTCCGCCGCATCCGCTCGTTCGACCTACGTTGCGCAGCCGGGATCGTCCGCCGGGATGGTTGGCCCCTGGCCGGCAGGCACGTCCAGGAAGGTCACGTAGACGACCGTCTCGCCGGCGGTGTCGTTGAAGCCGACGTGGACGTTGCCCTGACCGGGATCCACGAATGACCTGCCAGCCCCATAGACGCGATGCACGCAGTCGGTCGCGTTGATGATGCTCAGCGCGCCGGACGCCACCGTGACGATCGCCGGCCCGTGGTGGGTGTGCCAGCCGACCGAGCCGCCGGGCTGAAACGTGATCTGGGCGAAGAGGGCGTCGGAAGGATCCCTTACGTGCACCACGTTGGTCGCGCGGTTCAGCTTGATCCTGAACGTCACGTCGATGTCGTCCGGAAAGGGGCCGCGTGCGAGCGGGACGACGGTGAACCCACCGGGCACGGACGGGTCACCGGAGGCGACGGCGTTCATCCCTGGATGGTCGGGCACGGACGCAGCCTCCAGGTCTGCGACCGTCCGGGTATCGTCGTCGCAGCCTGCGAGCACCACTGCGGCGACCAACGCGACTGCCATCATCTGAGAACCACGCATGAGAGATCTCCTCGGGTAACTGGGGGCGGCTGACCTGTTCACCTGTGCAGCGCACGATTAGTATGAGGCGGGCGGCTGAACTCGGGCTGTCAGCGCGGTGAACTGCCGATAAACTCCTCTCCGGTCTTCCGTCTCCGGCTCTTTGGGAGCCCGTCCGTGGCGGGTGAGAACGGAGCTCTCACCGGCCGAGCCGCCCAACGCCACCGCCTCGCCCTGCTCGCCCTGCTGGCGCTGGCGCCTGCCCGCCGCTTGAGCCGCGACAAGCTGATCGCCTACCTGTGGCCGGAAAGCGACCCGGAGCGGGCACGCAACCTCCTGAACGTCTCCGCCTACGTGCTCCGGGCAGCGCTGGGCGAAGGCGCGCTCCTTTCGGCTGGCGACGAGCTGCGGCTCAACGCCGAGGTGGTCCAGGCGGATGTGGCGGAGTTCGAGGCCGCGCTCGAGCGCGCGGATCACGCGCACGCAGTGGCGCTCTACCGGGGCCCGTTTCTGGACGGCTTCTTTCTGAGCGATGCGCCGGAGTTCGAGCACTGGGTGGACCGGGAGCGTGAGCGACTCGCCGGCCGCTATGGGAAGGCGCTCGAAGCGCTCGCCGAGGCGACCGAAGCGGCGCGGGACCACGGCAGAGCCGTGGAGTGGTGGCAGGCGCGAGCGGCGCACGATCCGTACGACTCACGCGTTGCGCTCCGGCTCATGCAGGCCCTGGAAACCAGCGGCAACCGGGCCGGGGCGCTCCAGCACGCTGTGATCCACCAACGACTGCTCCAGGAGGAGTTCGGGATCGGGTCGGTCCCAGAAATCGCGGCGCTGGCGGCGCGGCTGCGGAGCGAGGCGGCCGCCGCGATGCCGCCACTGAGCCCGCGGGAGGAAGGGCTGGCGAAGCGGGAGGTGCGGCCGATCGCCCTTCCGAAGGAGGAGCCGAAGCTGCCTGCGCCGGCGGACTCGGGCAGGGCACCGGCCACGCCGGCGGCGGTCGAGGGTGGAAGGGGACAGGGCAGGAGGTGGCTGCGGCCGGCGGCGTCGCTCGGTGCCGTCGCGGTGCTCGGCATCGTCGCCCTGAGCGCCTGGGCCGTCTGGCTGCGCGACTCCGGGCCGGAGCGCTCGATCGTCGTACTGCCCTTCATCAATATGAGCGCGGACGAGGACAACGAGTACTTCAGCGACGGCCTCACCGAGGAGATCATTGCCAGTCTGTCGGCCGTGCCCGAGCTCAAGGTGATCTCCCGTACCTCGGCGATGCACTACAAGGGGACCGAGAAGGCACTGCCGCAGATCGCAGAGGAGCTGGCCGTCGCCCACGTCCTCGAAGGCAGTGTGCGGCAGAGCGGCGGCCGTCTGCGGATCTCGGCGCAGCTCATCGATGCGCGGGCCGACGAGCACCTGTGGGCGGCGAACTACGACTACGAGCTGGCTGACATCTTCCAGGTGCAGGAGGCGATCGCGCGGGAAGTCGTGCGCGCCCTCGAGGTCGAGCTCAGTGCGCGCCAGGGCGGCAGGCTGGCCAGGCAGGGAACCGGTGATCCCGAGGCGTACCAGCTGTACCGTCGTGGCCGCTACCTCTGGAACACACGCACCCGCGAGGGGCACGAGCGGGCGATCGAGTATTATCGCGAGGCGCTCGAGCGCGACTCGACCTACGCCGACGCGTATGCCGGGCTCGCCGATGTCTACCTCACGGACTACCAACTCGGTCTGGGCATCATCCCCCAAGGCGAAACATATTCTCGGCTGAAATGGGCGGCGGAGCGGGCGCTCGCGCTCGATGACCAATCCGCCGATGCCCACACCTCGTATGCGATTGCGCTCTGGTGGCAGCGGAACTGGCCCGGCGCCGAGCGCGAGCTGCGCCGCGCCATCGAGCTGAACCCGGGGCACGCGACCGCCCGCAGCTGGTATTCGCTGCTGCTGGCCGGGTTGGGGCGGTCGCAGGAAGCGTTGCGGGAGAGCCGGCACGCCTATGAGCTGGACCCGTTCGCGGTCGTGGCCAGCAACAACTATGCATTTCAATGCTATCTGATCCGCGATTACGACTGCGCCATCGAGCAGTGGCGCCGGACGCTCGAGATCGGCCCGTCCTGGGCGAACGGGTACGTGGGGCTTGCGTTCGCCTACGCGCACAAGGGTATGCCCGATGAGGCGATCCGTTCGATCACGAAAGCCATCGAATTGAGTCCGGAACGTCCGGACTATCTGGCGGAACTCGCCTACATCCAGGCGCTGGCCGGCGAAACGGCAGTAGCGCTGGAGAATGTGCGCCGGGCGAAGCAGCAGCCGCGCGAAGCATTCAACATCGCCCGAGTGTACGTGGCCCTGAGCGAGCCGGACAGCGCGTTCGCCTGGCTCGAGCGCAGCAGCTGGCAGTGGCCACACCGGGCCGTCCGAACCAATCCTGCGCTGGATCCCCTGCGCTCCGACCCACGGTTCGCGCAGCTGGCGCTGCGCGTGGAGCGGGAGATGGGGATCCGGTAGTCCGATTGGCCGGCAACGGCAGATCTTGCCGCTCGTCGAGCGCCGCACCACTCTAACTCTGGTTCGCCTCGCGGTTCCTCGACACGTTCCCGGAGCAGTGATGAGGCGTGGGTTCCTGGTGACGGCCGTCGTGTTCCTCGGTTTCGCGGGCGCCATGCTGTTCAGGCTGCGCGCTGCGCGCTGGGCGCCGCAGGCGGACTTCGACGTCATCGGCATGCTCTGGGTTCTGTCCAACCTGCCACTGCTTCTGGCCTGGTTCCTGACGCTGTGTTTCGCGTTGCTGGCGGTGTACTGCTTCCTCATCGGGCTTGGCTGGGTGAGGCCGCGGCTGGCACGGCTGAGCACTCGTTCCGAGGAGAGCAGGATGGCGGCCGACCCGCGGTTCTGGCCGCCGCCGCGCTCCTGAACCATCGGAGGAACATCGGAAATGAAGATCCCGGAGCGGAGCTTTCGACGGCTGTTGCCGATTGCGGCCATCGCGCTGGCGGGCTGCGGCTCGGCGAGGGAACGGCCGGCGTTCAATCTGCGAGCCGCCACGGCGGATACGGTCTATCTCCTCGTACGGAGCGATGATGCAGGAATGACGCATGCCGTGAGCATGGCCAACCAGCAGCTCATCGAGGCGGGCATGCCGGTCTCGGTGTCGATCATGTTCGCCACGCCCTGGTGGCAGGAGGTCGCCGAGATCCTGCGCGGGCACCCGCAGGTATCGGTCGGCATTCACCTCACGCTCAATTCCGAGTGGAGGAATTACCGGTGGGGGCCCGTGATCGGGCAGAACGCGGCGCCTACGCTGGTCGACGACGACGGCTTCTTCTTCCACTCGTCGCAGGATCTCTACGACAACGACCCCGACCTGGGGGAAGTGGAGCTGGAGCTGCGGGCGCAGATCGAACGCGCGGTCGATACCGGCCTGCAGATCGACTACATGGATTTTCACATGGGCACGGTGAGGAACCGCCCCGAATTTCTGGAGATTGCGAGGCGGCTCGCAGCCGAGTACCGTCTGCTCATGAGCGGCTTCCACGGCGAGGTCACCTGGGACCCGCAATATCGTGCCGCTCCCGAGGACAAGCCCGATAGCCTGGCGGCCATGGTGCCGAGACTCGACTCGCGGTTCAATGTCCTGATCACGCACCCGGGGCTGGCGACGCCGGAAATGGTCGCGCTCGAGGACATGAACGCCTCCAATCCGCTCGAGAACATGGGGACGCACCGTCAGGCCGAGCTCGACGCACTGCTTTCGGCGAGGTTCGCTCGCGCGCTGCAGCGGAGTCGGGTCGAGCTCATCACCTACAGGGATCTCGGAGCGATGCTGGCGCGCGACTCGCTCGCCGGACGAACACTCCGGCCGGCCCCGCAACCTGCGGCCGCCGGGAACCGCTGAGGCAGGACGAGCGAATGTCGATCATGCGCATCGTGGCCCTGACGCTGGGCATGCTCTGCGGCTGGCTATGGCCGGTGCCGCAGCCCTTGGAAGCGCAGCAGGTCCGGCGCACGCTCATGGCCGTGTTCGCACACCCGGACGACGAGAGGATCGTGGGACCTCTGTTGGCTCGGTACGCGCGCGCGGGCCACGCTGTCTACCTGGTCATCGCCACGGACGGAGGCAAGGGGGTCCGCGAGCATGCCGGCATCCCAGCCGGCGATTCGCTCGCGCATGCGCGAGCGCAGGAGGCTCGCTGTGCCGCCGAGGAGCTGGGCATCCAGGCGCCGCTTCTGCTCGGCCTCGAGGATGCCGGCCTGGCCTCCTTTGCCAACCTCGGACGCCTGCGCGACGAGCTGCGACGCGTCTTTCGCGAGCTGCGGCCCGAGCTGGTCATCAGCTTCGGCCCGGAGGGGGGAACGGGACACCCCGATCACCGGCTCGTCGGTGCCGTCGTCACGGAGGTCGTCCAGGGGGGCGAAGCGGGCATGCCGCAGTCGCTCTACTACGCCTCGTTGCCCGCCGAACGCATGCCGGACGCGCCGGCGGCCCGGCCGGAGGTCACTGCTGTTCCGCAGCAGCACCTGCCGGTCGCCGTGCCGTTCGCGCCCGCGGATTTCACGGCCGCCGAGCGCGCATTCGCCTGCCACCAGACGCAGTATACGGGCGCGGAGATGGCTGCGATCATGCGCTACCTCGCGCACGGGTTCGACGGCGCTGTTCATCTGCGTCCCTGGTATGGCACGGCAGAGCGCCGCACCGACCTCTTCGAGCGGTAAACGGAGGATTCGGTCGGCGGCATCAGGCTTGACAGGGCCAGGCCCGGACGTATCGTATTGATTGGAGCCGAGCCCCGTCTCCGGGGTGGTCGTTCTCCTTCCAACACGGGCCCTTCTACGATTTCGTTCGGGCAAGCCGATGCGAAATTGGGTGTACTGCCGCCTACGGCATCGCTTCGGTTCTCCGGTCAGGCCCCCTCCGGGGCCATGACAGTGCGCAAGCGGGAGCCGCAGTGTCCGGCGACCGGTCGCGCACGATTCGTCCAGGCTCGGTCTTCAACGTCAATCCCCTGACTGTGGAAGGTATCATGAACAGGTCGAATCCGAGGCGGAGACCCCGGCTGTTGCGGATCGCTCTCTCGGCCCTGGTTGCGGGGATTCTCGCGTACCCGGCCACTGCGTCAGCTCTGCCGCAGGTCGCCGGGGCGCAGGCAACGATCAGCGGCACGGTCACGGATGCGGCAACGGGTCAGCCGGTGGCCGGCGTGCTCGTCCGAGTGGCAGGAACCGCCGCCAGCGCCGTCACCGATGCGAATGGACGGTATTCGGTGCAGGCCCCTGCGGATGGGGTGTTGAGCTTTGGGCATATCGGCTACCGCGCCGCCGAGGTGGCCATCGCCGGGCGGACGACTGTCGATGTCGGGCTGCAGGTATCGGCCGCGCAGTTGCAGGAGCTGGTCGTCACCGGCTACTCGACGCAGCGGCGGGCCGATATCACGAGCGCCGTTTCGAGCGTGAACCTCGAGAGTGCCGGCCGAGAGACCTCATCGAGCGTGCTGCAGAGGCTGCACGGTAACGTGGCCGGCGTAACGGTCGATGCCAGTGGCTCGCCGGGTGCACGCAGCACCGTACGGATCCGCGGAGTCAGCTCCTTTCAGAACAACGATCCGCTGTACATCGTCGATGGCACACCCGTCGAGGAGACGTTTGCCAACTGGCTGAATCCGCACGACATCGAGTCCGTGCAGGTGCTGAAGGATGCGTCGGCCGCGTCCATTTACGGCGCCCGCGCCAACAATGGTGTCGTGATCATTGAAACGAAGAAGGGTCGGCCGGGTGCGCCCCAGGTCAGCCTCCAGGCGAAGTTCGGCGTGGCAACCCCCGTCCGCGGCTATGACGATTTCCTGATCCTCGATGCACTGGACTACTACGAGGTGCTGAGGCTCAGTCACGTCAACGCGGGCATCGAGGTACCGACCCACATTTTCGGGGATCCGAACAACCCCACGATTCCCCAATACACGTATGCAGACCCCGATCTGACCATCGCGGTCGATCAGTGGGGGCGGCCGATCGATGTGAACGAGGCCATGTATTCCTGGCCGAACAATCTGATCATGCCGGGGAGCCCCGGAACGAACTGGTGGGACGCTGTTTTCGGCACTGGTGCGGCGCGGGATGTCAACCTGGGCGTAATGGGCGGCGGCACTACCGAGCGCTACAGTGTGGGCTTCAACTACTTCGATCAGGAAGGCACCGCTGCCTTCAACCGGTATCAGCGGGCAACGGCGCGGGTCAATACCGAGTTCGACATCGGCAGGCTGACGATCGGCGAGAATCTCAGCCTGGCCCGCGATGAGCACTTTGGCGGCATCCCATTCGACCCCGGCGGTTTCGCAGAAGGCGGCATCGTCGGCAAGAACGTCTTGATGCAGCCGGTCGTCCCGCTTCGGGACGTCGCCGGCAACTACGCATCCGGCAAGGCGCCCGGGCTCGGGAATCACACCAATCCGCTCAAGCAGGCGGAGGCCCAAAAGGACAACATCTTCAAGAATACCCGGATCTTCGGGAATGCATTCGCCAGATATGCCCTCACCGACAACTTCTCGGTGAACACCCATTTCGGCTTCAATGTCGGTGAAGGCACTTCCACGGGCTTCAATCCCATCTATCCCGAGAATTCGGAGCCGACGCTGGTCAACAACATCTTCGAGACGAGTAGCAACTTCACGGATTGGACCTGGAGCAACACGGTCAATTTCCAGGAGAGCTTTGCCGGTCGGCACAACACGAACATCCTGGTCGGGCAAGCGACGGCCAAGAGCACGAACAGGTTCGTCTTCGCCAGCATGGCGAATCTGGTCACGACCGATATCAATTCACGGTACATTCAGGATGCCATCGGCGACCCGGCCACCAAGAACGTGAACAGCTCGGGTGGCTTCAGCACGTTGCTGTCCTTTTTCGGCAAGGCCGACTACAACTACGACGAGCGCTACTACCTGAGCGCCACACTCCGTCGTGACGGTTCCTCACGGCTGGGACCCGCGAACCGGTGGGGCACGTTCCCGGCCTTCAGTGCGGGCTGGCGACTCTCGCAGGAGCCCTTCCTGGCGACCAACGACTTCTTCACGAACATCATGCTCCGGTTCGGCTGGGGTATCACCGGCAACCAGAACATCGCTTCGGGACGCACCGTCGACTTCTTCGGCGGCACGACGGGCACCACGTTCTACGACATCGAGGGTACCGGAACGAGCATCGTCCAGGGCTACAGGCAGACGGACTTGGGCAATCCGAACCTGAAGTGGGAGGAGAACCAATCCACGAATGTGGGGCTGGACGTCGAGTTCCTGGAGGGCAGAGCCAGCCTGGTACTCGACGTGTACCAGCGCGATACCGACAATCTGCTCTTCAATCCGCCGCTGCCAGCCACGGCGGGTCAGGCCGCGGCGCCGATCGTGAACATCGGCGAGATGCGGAACCGCGGCATCGACCTCGCCCTCGGGTACCGGGGGACCATTGGCCAGGACATAGGCTGGAACGTCGACTTCAACGGAGCCCATTATCGCAACGAGATCGTGCGGATCGATGGCGAGCGGGAGTTCTTCTTCGGACCGATCACGACACGATTCGCGACGCAGGGCACGACCATCAACATGGTCGGTCACCCGATCGGCTCGTTCTACGGGCTCATCCAGGACGGCTTCTTCCAGACCCAGGCAGAAATCGACGCGTTGAACGCACAAGCCAGGCAGCTCACCGGAGATCCCACGGCCACGTATCAGGACGGAGCCGCGCCCGGCCGCTTCCGCTTCCGGGATGTCGACGGCGACGGACAGGTGACGGCAGACGACCGCACGGTCATCGGTGACCCGCATCCCGATTTCACGGCCGGACTGAACCTGGGGCTGGATTGGCGCAGCTGGGACTTCGGCGCGAGCCTGTTCGGCACCTTCGGCAACGACATCTTCGACGTGCAGAAAGAGTTCTACGTCTTCCGCCTGTTCAACAGCAATGTCCGACGCGACCTGCTGACGGATTCGTGGACGCCGGAAAACCCGAACGCGAAGTACCCCAGGCTGGATGTGAACGACGCCTTCAGCAATGCGATCAGCAGCTTCTACGTCGAGGACGGCTCCTATGTCAGGCTGCGCAGCCTGCAACTCGGGTATTCAGTGCCGCCGGCGTGGACCACCGGTTTCGGCGACGTGAGAGTGTACCTGCAGGGCGAAAACCTGTTCACCATCACAGGGTACAGTGGTCTCGATCCGGCCTTGCCTGCGGCGAACATCTCCGCTTCGGGGATGGATATCAGGGACCAGGCACGGGGGATCGACAGGGGCATATATCCCAGCAATAGAACCATCAGCCTGGGGTTCAATGTCATCTTTTGAGGAGCCTTCAGAGCGGCAGCGGCTGGAAGGGCTGGAACCCTCTGAAGACCGGAATCGACTGGAAAGGCGGACGGCCATGACGAGATCACGGAAGCGTACCCTCGTGCTAGGGTCCGGGCTCCTGGTAGTGGCGAGTGCCGTGTATGGCTGCAAGGATTTCCTGGTCAGTCCTCCGCAGGGGACGCTCGACGAGCTGAGCCTGGCCAATCAGGACGGCGTGGAGGCCACGCTGATCGGGGCGTACCGGCTGTTGGGCGGATGGATCCCCGGAGTCGGCGCCTGGGGCGCGGCCTCCAGCAACTGGCCATTCGGCAGTGTCACCTCGGACGATGCGTACAAGGGATCCGATCCCGCGGACCAGGCTCCGATCACTGACATCGAGCTCTACAATTGGGGCACGGGCGGGTCCGAAAGCTATCTGAACGACAAATGGAGGTCGGTCTACGAGGGTGTGACGCGCAGCAACGCCACACTGCGCCTGCTGAACCGCGTGCTGGAGGAAAGTCCGGGCGAGATCTCCGATGCGGACGCCAACGGCATCCGCGGGGAAGCCCTGTTCTTGAGGGCGCACTATCATTTCGAAGCCTGGAAGATGTGGGAGAACATCCCCTACTACACCGAGGAGGACACCGACTTTCGGAAGCCGAACACGGGTGTGGATGCGATCCCGCTCATCCTGGCGGACCTCGATGAGGCCATCGGACTGCTGCCGCCGACCCCGCGATTCGAGCATGCGGGGCGCGTGACCCAATGGACGGCGCGGGCCTACAAGGGCCGGGTCCAGGTCTATTCCGGTGACTATCCGGGCGGCCTGACGACCTTGAGAGAGGTCGTGAACGGCGGCCCCTATGCGCTGGAGGAGAACTTTCATCAGGTCTGGACCGGCTTCCAGGAGTTCGCCAATGGCCCGGAAACCATCCTGGCGTTTCAAGCTTCCGTCAATGACGGCAACCCGGCCGGCGACAACGCGAACTGGGGCGAGCGCCTGAACTTCCCGCACGCCGGCAGCCCCTTCGGCTGCTGCGGCTTCCATCAACCGTCGCAGAACCTGGTCAACTTCTTCGTCGTCGATGCCAACGGGCTACCCGTGGCCCTGAGCGATCCTTCGTGGAACGCGCGCGATGACAATCTGGCAGCTTCGGCCGCGGTTCCGCTCGATCCGCGGTTGGACTGGACCGTCGGCCGCGACGGCGTGCCCTTCAAGGACTGGGGACAGCATGAGCCGAGCTGGATCCGGGATCGGCCATTCGGGGGTCCCTACAGCCCGAAGAAGAACGTCCACGAGAGCGCGAGTGGGGCGCAGAGCAACGTTGGCTGGAACGCGCAGCACCTGAATTCCGTGAACATCCATCTGTACCGCTACGCCGATCTACTCCTGCTGCTGGCGGAAGCCGAGGTCGAAGCGGGCGCCCTGGAAAATGCGCGCGCGATCGTCAATCAGGTCCGGGAACGGGCCGGCGTCGCCGCCCAGGGACCGGGGACAAATGCCGGCACGATCGCCGTGCCCATCGACGACCCCTCCATCACGTGGGCGGACTACAGCATCGGCCTCTACCCGGGACCGTGGGGGGATCAGGCCTTTGCCAGGGCGGCCGTGCGCCATGAGCGCCGGCTCGAGCTGGCCATGGAAGGCCATCGGTTCTTCGATCTGCGACGCTGGGGCATCGCCCCGCAGGTCATCAGCGATTACCTCGCCGAAGAAACGACACGGAGGAGCTACCTCACCGGCGCTGCGACATTCACGGATCGGCACGCTCTCTATCCGATCCCGGCCGTTCAGATCGAGCTGAGCCGCGTCGGGGGCGAGGACCGGCTGCAGCAGAACCCGGGGTGGTAGGAGCAGCGTAAGCCTCGGCTCGGTGCAAGATCATCCCGGCGCGTGAACCCGAAGGCCCGCGGGTTCATGCGCCGGGATATTCTTTGGAGCGATCACCGAGCCAGCGTGAAGGCTTGAAGCGCAGCGCCGTTGTTGGCGACCAGAACGACCTTCCCTGCCGGCGTGTCGATCAGGGCCAGATCCCGGACATCCAGCGGGGCCAGGAAGCCACTCTCGGCTGGTGAAACCGCGCTGAAGTTGCCGCGCCCATCGCCCTTCAGCCAGAGGCCTTTGCCGGCATCGGCGCGCGGAGTGTTGGGCTCGGCATCGTACATATTGCCTGCCACGATCAGGTCGAGGTTGCCGTCGCCGTCCACGTCGTGAACGACGATCCCGCGGATCGGTGAGATCTGGGCCATGGTCGGCAGCTCGGACGACGTAAACGTGCCGTCTCCGTTGTTGCGCAGCCAGATGCTGGCAAAGGTGTCTGCCTGGTAATGGAGCGCCTCACGCATGCGGGCGGGACCAAGGATCTGCCTGACGGATGCGCCGGCAAAGGCCTCGAACGTCGGAAATCGTGAGCCGAGAGCCTCGATTTCCCAGCCCAGGGGCGCCAGGCCGTAGAACGGATACTCCGTCCCAGCGATCTCCTGGGTGAAGATGAGATCCGTGGTTCGATTCTCGTTCAGATCGGCGGCGTAGAGCCCGAACCTGCTCTCCTCCGAGGTCGTATAGCTGTAGTTCAGTCCGAGATTGCCCGCCACGAGATCCACGTGACCGTCGTTGTCGAAGTCGCCCTGGGCGAGACGGTACCACCAGCCGCGCAGCGGCGGCAGGCGCAGGGAAGCCGTCACGTTGCGCAATCGCGCGCCAGCATTTGCGTAGAACTGAATCGGCATCCAGGTCCCGGCCGTCACCAGATCCAACCGTCCATCGTCGTTGAAGTCGATCCATTCGGCATCCGTGATCATGCCCCCGGGCTCGAGCAGCTCCGGGGCCACCTCCCGGGTGATGTCGGTGAACCGGCCGCCGTCGTTCCGCAGCACATAGCTTCGTGTGGGACGGGGGTAGTCCCGCGCTGTCAGGCGCCCGCCCACGAACAGGTCCAGCCGGCCGTCGCCGGTGAAGTCGCCTGCGGTGACGGTGGCCGTGCTGGTGAGCATCTCGGGCAGGGCTTCGGCGTCTTTTGCGAAGTTGCCGTTCCCCTGATTGATGTACAGTCGATCCTGGAACAGGCGGGAGCCCGGTACCTGCTGATATCCGCCGCTGGCGACATACAGGTCCGGCAGTCCGTCCGCGTTGGCGTCGAAGAACAGCGCTCCCCAGTCGTCGTGCTCCCCATCGGCCGTCCACGGTTCGGATCGCGTCGATTCGACGAAACGACCGTCCTCCTGCTGCAGGAACAACCTGCCGGGGAAGCCGGCCGACCCACCGATGAAGACATCGTCCAGGCCATTACCGTCGACGTCCGCAACGGCGAGGGGAGGACCCTGTCTGGAAATCTGCTCCGGTAGCAGGGATTGCACGGCGTAGTCGACGCGATACTCGTTCTCGCGGTGCTCGTAATTCAGCCCGTTGCCGCCGTCCATGGGTCGGAAGATGGTGTTCCGTGCGCGCGCCACCGCAGGCTCGCGCTCGAGGTTCACGCTTGCCGCGCGCTGCTCGAGCGTCATCACCTGATTCGCGCGAACGCCGCGCAGCACCTGATACCGCCCGTCCGGCCAGATCACTTCCAGGCTGTCCACGCGCTCGGCGTCGCCCAGACCGAAATGGACCCGGTCGTCCATGGTGGACAGATAGCCGCGGAACGGCGTGTGATCGATGGTCTGTTTCTGGCCGCTAGCCGTGAGGGTCAGCTTCGCTCCGAGCCCGCGCCGGTTCGGCGGCTCTCCCGCCAACCTGATCTGCAGGTAGTTGTTCCGGTTCTCTCGGGGCGGCACGTTCTCGTAAACGAAGGCGCGAGCGTCGATGTTGTTCACCACCAGGTCGAGCGTGCCGTCATTGTTCAGATCGGCATGCGCCGCGCCATAGGAAAAACTCGGCTGGCTCAACCCCCACTCGCGCGTCCGGTTCGCGAACGTCAGGTCACCCTGGTTGCGGAAGACGTAGTTGGGCACATGGTAGGCGTGGAGTTCATCCAGGAGCTCTAGTGTCTGCTGCCGCGACGTCCGCTCATCGCTGATCCGGCGTGCGCTGTAGGCCTTTGTCTGGTAATCGAAGTCGATGACCGCTTTGGGATACCCGTTCGTGATGAAGATGTCCTTGAAACCGTCATTGTCGTAATCTCCGAACAGCGCACTCCAGCTCCAGTCCGTGTATGCGACGCCGGCCAGGCGCGCGATCTCGCTGAAGATGACCTGCCCGTCCTCGCTGACCCCATGATTCAACTGCAGCGTGTTGACGTTGTATTGAGGGTAGAACCCCCGCCGCCGCATCCCGCTGAGATCGCCGTAGGTCGTGGAGCCGCTGATCCGCTTGCGGCCGGCGAGGTCTGCCGGCACCATGTCCGCCTGCATGATGTCGGGCCAGCCATCATTCGTGAAATCGGCGATGTCGATGCCCATGCCCGCAAAGCTCGTGTGGCCGAGCCAGTCGGCGGCTCTATCGGTGAACGTGCCATCCCGGTTGTTGATGTAGAGCACGTCCTGGGGCGTGATGTCGTTGGACACATAGATATCGGGCCAGCCATCGCCGTTCAGGTCTGTGGCCACCACGCCGAGCCCGTAGCCGAGCTGCCTCAGCAGCCCCGCTTCCTCCGAGACGTTGGCGAACGTGCCGTCACCGTTGTTGCGATAGAGCTGATCAAAGCCGGCGGGGTTGGCAGCGCGCGATCCGAATCCGCGCCGCCCCGTCTCACCCCGTCCGAATTCGCCCGGCGAATTGCCGAGCAGGAACAGATCGAGGTGCCCGTCCCGGTCGTAGTCGAAGAACACCGCGTGGGTCGTGAAACCGGTGTCGGCGATGCCGTATGCCGCGGCTGCCTCCACGAAGGTGGTGTACCCATTATTGATGAACAACAGATTCGCCCGCGCTTCAGCTGCGGACCATTCGGGACCGGAGACGGAGACATAGATGTCGAGATCGCCATCACCGTCGAGGTCGACCATGGACGCGCCGGTGGCCCAGCGGTCCGTCGCAACGCCGGCGGATTCCGTGATGTCCTCGAACCGCATGTCGCCCTGGTTCAGATAGAGGCGGCTCGACACCATGTTTCCGGTCAAGTAGATATCCGGTAATCCGTCGTTGTCGATGTCGCCGATGGCCACGCCCGCGCCGTTATAGAGAAAGAAGTCCTGGTGAAATCCGTGCGAGTCGCTGGGCGTGATGGTGTTCGTGAACGTGATGCCGGTCTCCTCGGCGGGCAGCAAGCGGAACAAGGGCGGCGCCTGCTCCACGCGATCGCAAGCCTGCAAGGAAAGGCAGGATACGAATATGAAGCGAACTACCGGATGTCCGGGAGACACGCTGATGCGAACGACCCTCATGGAGCTCCGGGCGAGCATCCGCAGCGGGACTGCGGACGTGAAAGGACCAGCGGGATCGCCGCCGACGCGTGCGCGATGCCCGCGGGACCATGCACGGCCGCAACCACTCTGTCAAGCACCAGGCGCCTTCTGATCGGTGAAGGCTGAGAGGAAATGTCGGTTCAACTGCCCACAATCAGACTGGCAGCACCGCAGGACGCTGCGGCCATCCACGACATTTACGCGCCGATCGTACGCGATACCGCCATCTCATTCGAGTGGGAAGTGCCGACGCTCGCGGAGGTGCGCAGCAGGATCGACAGGGTGCTCGCGGATGGGTTCCCCTGGCTCGTCGCCGAAGTGGCCGGACAGGTGGGTGGCTACGCCTATGCAAGCGCGTTCAGGAGCCGCATCGCGTACTCCTGGACGGCGGAGGTATCGGTTTACGTCCACTCGGAGCACCATCGTCGCGGCATTGGCCGGTCCGTCTATGGCAGCCTGTTACGCCTTCTCGAGCTGCAGGGATACCGCAGCGCCTATGGAATTGCGACCACTCCGAATCCTGGGAGCGAACGCCTACACCGAACTCTGGGATTCCAGCAGGTTGGCCACTTCCCCCGCGTGGGTTACAAGTTTGGCGCGTGGCATGACGTGATCTGCTGGCACATCACGCTCGGGCCGCAGGACCTCGCGCCGGAGCCGATACGGCCGGTGAGCGAGGTGCTGCGGAACATCGGACCCGCCGGCGTCATAGGCAGATCGTGGTGAACCTGACCACCGGTGAAGTCGAGTTCGTCGCGGGGAAGGAGTTTGGCAGCAACGACGCGCTTGCCTGCGCTGCCCTGCCGTGACCGGCTGCCCCATTCTCGCGCGGCACACCACCCGGCTCACCGGGCCGCGGCGCGCGGTAGTTCACGCCGAGTGCCGACAGCATTGCCAGCTGCGCGGGCAGGCGCTGCATGAACGACGCGAAGTCGCGCAGCTCCTTCGGTGACCACACGACCTCTGCAACCGCCAGCAGCCGCGGGAACACCATGTACTCGACGTGCTCCGGCGTCTTCATGTACTCCGTCCAGACGTTCGCCTGCGCGCCGAGCACGCGCTCAGCCATCGCCGGCGTGAAGTCGGACGGCACCGGCTCGTACGCGTAGACTTCCTCGAGCGGCGTGTAGCCGCCGATCGCGAGTGGCTCGCCGGGCGGAAACGCCTGATAATGATCCAGGTAGAAGGTCTGGTTCGGCGTCATGATGACGTCGTTGCCGCTGCGCGCGGCCAGCCGCGCCGGGTCGTCGGTGACACCACTGTGGCCAAGCCCCGCTTCTCTGCGATCGCGCCAGTACATGACCGTCGCGGTGGGGCTGAGACCACCTTCCACGATCTCGTCCCAGCCGATCAGCTTCCGCCCGTTCGCGTTGAGAAAGCGTTCGATCCGCCGGACGAAGTAGCTCTGCAGCTCGTGCTCGTCCGCGAGTCCTTCGCGCTGCATCAGTGCCTGCGCGACCGCGCTCTCCTCCCACCGCGTCTTTGGCGCTTCATCACCGCCAATGTGGATGTACTCGCTCGGGAAGAGCTGCATCACTTCCGTCAGCACGCCTTCCAGAAACGCGAACGTCTCCTCCTTCGGGCAGAAGATGTCCTCGAAGATGCCCCACGTCGTTGCGACCTCGAACGGACCCGGCGTGCACGCCAGCTCGGGATACGCTGCAAGCGCCGCCTTCGCGTGGCCGGGCATTTCGATTTCCGGCACGATCGTTACGTGCCTCGCCTGCGCGTACGCGACGACGTCGCGAATCTCGGCCTGCGTGTAGAAGCCGCAGTACGGCGTGCTGTCGTACACCTCCGGTGGTCGCCCCGCGTGCCCCACGCGCGTTTCCTTGCGGCAGCCGCCCACCTCCGTGAGCCTCGGGTACCGCTGGATCTCGATGCGCCAGCCCTGATCCTCCGTCAGATGCCAATGGAACGTGTTGAACTTGTACAGCGCGAGCAGGTCGATGTACTTCTTGATGAACGAAACTGGAAAGAAATGACGGCTGACGTCGAGGTGCACGCCTCGATAGCGGAAGCGCGGCGCATCCTCGATCTCGACCGCTGGAATAGTCGTCGACGCGCTGGCGAGCTGACGCAACGTCTGCGTGCCGCGGAACAGACCCGCGGGCGAAGGCGAGGACAGCGTGATGCCGCTCGGTGTGACACTGAGCTCGTAGCCCTCGGCAGCACCCTCGCCCGTCAGCACCAGCGCGATCGTGCCCGCCTCGCCGGGTGTGGCAGCCGCCGCGGCCACGGGCACCGAGGTCCCGGCGGCTGCGCGCAGGTAATCGCTCAACAGCGTCGCCACGTCGCGCAGTGCTGCGTTGGCAGGATCGGAGAGCGTGATCGTCGTCTGGTTCGTGATGCTGAAGGCACCGCTGCGCTCCCGCACCGTCATCGGCCATGGCACGAGCGCATAGCGCGGCGCTGGTGTACTCAGCTGCGGCGTTCCCGCCGGCTCGCTGACGGGCGCCAAAGGCGCGCACGCCCCCAACAGCACTGCACCAACCACGATTGCCTGCAGGAGCTTAGCCATAACCGGGCCTGCCTGTTACGTTCGGGTTTTGGCCGATCTTACAATACGCGCACCCTGTGCGCACGCCTGGAGCTCCGGACGTGCGAGCGAGGGCCAATATGCGCTTCACTCCGCTCGCAGCGCCTCCGCAGGATCCACCCCGCTCGCCCGTCGCGCCGGAACCCAGCACGCGAGCAGGGCCACGGCCAGCAGCACCCCGACCACGGTCGCATAGGTAACCGGGTCGCCGGCCGAGACGCCGAAGAGCAGGCTTCCGAGCACGCGTCCCGTCGCGAGCGCGCCTCCCACGCCGAGAGCAAGCGCGATCGCGACGATGCCCATTCCCTGACCCACGACCATGCGGCGGACGTCGGAACGCTCCGCGCCGAGCGCCATCCGGATGCCGATCTCGGCGGTACGTCGCGCTACGGTGAACGCGAGCACACCGTAGAGGCCGACCGCCGAGAGCGACAGCGCCACGAGCGCGAATAGCAGCTGGAGCAGCATGGAGAAGCGCTGGGTCGCCGTGGCATCGGCAACGGCCTGCTCCATCGTGCGCACCTGGTAGAGGGGAACCGACGGGTCGAGCGCGTGAACCTCGCGCCGGATCGCGCTCACCAGCGATGTCGGCTCGGTTGACGTGCGGACGGTGAGGGTCATCGACCAAAAGGGGCCCGCCGTGCGCGGAGTCTGCGCGTGCGCGAGGTACAGCGCGCCACGGGCCGCTGGACGGTCCAGCTCCCCGTAGCGCACGTCCGGCAGCACCCCGATGACTTCCGCGAAGGGCTGGTCGTCCCAATCCAGACGGATCCGGCCGCCGAGGGCGCTTCGTCCAGGCCAGTAGGCCCGCGCGAGCGACTCGCTCACCATCGCGAGCAGAGGTGCGTCCATCCCATCCCGCTCCTCAAAGGCGCGCCCCTCCAGGAGCGGGATCCTCATTGCAGCGAAATAGCCGGGCGTCACCACCTGCACGTCGCCGATCGGCCGTGGGGCGTCCCCGGGGTTGACCCAACCCTCGACCTCGATGTCGCTCGCGTTGAGTCCACCCGCGAGAGGCGCCTCGCGCGCCGCTCCGACCGCGATGACGCCCGGAAGAGACGCGATCTGCGGCAGCAGCGATTCGTAGAAGCCGACCACCTCACGACCTTCGGCGTACTTCAGTGACGGAATGGTCAACGAGGCCGCGAGCACGCTCTCGGTCCTGAAACCCGGATCGACCGCCATGAGCCGGCGGAAGCTCTGGAGCAGCAGCCCCGCGGCCACCAGCAACACTACGGCGAGAGCGGTCTCCGAAACGACGAGGAGCTGTCGCAGCCGGATGCGCTTGCGCCCTGCCGTCCCGCTTCGCCCTTCCTCACGCAGCACCCCCTGGAGATCGGCCCGACGCGCATGAAGAGCGGGGACCAGCCCGAACAGGATGCCGGCGCCCACTGTCACGATGGTCGTGAACGCCAGCACGGTGACGTCCATCGTGATCTCGTCGAGCCGCGGAAGGTCGGCGGGTGCGACCCCGCGCAGCGCTACCACCCCCACATACGCCAGCGCCATGCCGGCCAACCCGCCCGCCCCCGCCATGACGAGGCTCTCCGTAAGGAGCTGCGAGATGAGTCGCCGCCGGCCCGCGCCGAGTGCGGTGCGCAGTGACATCTCGCGCGCGCGCTCCTCGGCCCGGACCAGGAGCAGGTTCGCCACGTTCGCGCAGGCGATCAGCAGCACCAGCGCCACCGCGCCCAGCATCACCCAGAGCGTACGGCTCACGTCGCCCACGATCTCGGTGCGGAGAGAGCGGAGATAGGCGGGGTGCCACTTGTGGAAGTTGAACGAAGGGTCTGCGGTGAAGCGCGCGATCAGGGCGGCCAACTCAGTTTCGGCCGCCGCGAGCGTCACCCCCGGGCGCAGGCGCCCAACGATCGAAAAACTGTGATTCCCGCGGTTCTGGAGATTCCCCGGCGTGAACGCGAGCGGCAGCCACAAGCGGACGTCGCGCGTCGGGAAGCCGAATTCGGGCGGCATGACACCCACGACGGTGCGCGGAACCCCGTCGAGCCGCACGGTCCTCCCGATCACCTGCGGGTCCCCCCCGTAACGGCTCATCCAGAATGCATGACTCAGCACGGCCACCCCGTCTGATCCCTCCTGGCCGTCTTCCGCGGTGAACGTGCGGCCCAGCAGCGGCTCGATCCGGAGCGCTGGAAAGAGATTCCAGGTAGCGAAGGCGACCTCCACTCGCTCCGGCTCGCCGCCGTCCTGCGTGACCGTGGCGGTGCCGTCCCGGAAAGCGGCCAGCTGCTCCCACGATCGGCTATGGTCGCGGTATGCGACGTACTCGGGCGGCGAGGATGCGAAGTCCACGAAGCCGAAGCTCGGAGCCCGAAGCAATAGAACCGCCAGGCGTTCGTCCTCGGGGAACGGCAGAGGCCGGAGCAGCACCGAGCGGACGACGCTGAACACCGCCGTGTTCGCGCCGATGCCGAGCGCGAGCGTGAGCACGATCACCGTCGCGAAGCCGGGTCTGCGTCGTAGCATCCGGAACGCGTAGCCGAAATCCCTCGCGAGTCCTTCCATCGTCCCCTTTGGCTCGCCGTGAAGCCCGCGCGTCCACAGGCGGCGGGGCGGATAGTGAACTGCCGCCCAGAAGAGCTGGCGCGCGTACCACAGGCCGGCCGAAGCACGGCCCCTTCGGACCCGCTCGGCGTATAGCTCGTCGAGATCCCCGAGCAGCCCGTCCCGCACGGGGCCTGGCGGAAGGACCCAGCTCAGCAGCCACCGCAGGATCGACGGAGGAGCGGGGTTCATGCGTCCCCGAGCGCGGTCTCGAGTCCTTCCCAGACCCGGAGCAGCACGTCGCGGTGCTCGGCGAGCGCGCGCACCCCTTCCGGCGTGACCTCGACGAACCGCTTGGGCCGTCCTCCTCGTTGGGGATCCGGCTCGCCCATCCGACTGACCAGATAGCCTTTGCGCTCGAGGCGGTCGAGCGTGACATAGAGCGCGCCACCCTGCACCTGCCGGCCCGCGCGCGCCTCGAGCTCCCGCACCAGCTCGGCGCCGTAGCCGTTCTCGAGGCGCAACGCCGTCGCCAGCACCAGCTGCTCGAACTCACCGAGAAAGGCTCGTTCCGTCATGGCTCTGTCCGGCAAGAGAGCTTCTCTACTTACTAGGGTTGTCAACCTAATGATGTAGGGATGGCGCCGGCAAGGTTGGAAGGTCCGCGTGCCTTCCGTCAGCAGACATCTGGCTCGAGACCCCGCCGGCGCGACCGTATCAGTTCTCCGTGAGATCGTCGGCAAGGAGGAGGTCGACGGACCGCTTAGCCTTGTGGACGTCCGGGCCGATGAAGAGATTATCGCAGCGGACACGTTGTAGGCATCAAACGCTTCTGAGGTGGTGCCCATGAAGACCTACGAGTTCACTGTCGTGATTGAGCGGGACGAAGACGGCCGTTTCGTGGCCATCGTTCCAGCGCTGCAGGGTTGCTACACGGAAGGCGATACCGAGCAAGAAGCTCGGGATCTCGTCGAGGACGCGATTCGGCTTCACATCCAAGATCGGATCGAGAGAGGAGAGCCGATCCACGAGGAAGTGGGAAGCTCGCGGGTGCGAATCGCCGTATGAACCCTCGCCTGCGCTCCATGACCGCGCCAGAGGTGGTGCGGATCTTGGAGCGGCATGGCTTCGAGCGAGTCCGTCAGTCCGGTTCCCACCTTGTCCTCCGCCACGCCGATGGGCGCCGTACCACGGTGCCCATGCACAAATCCAAGGACCTTGGTCGCGGTCTTCTCAGCCGCATCATGAAGGACGCTGACCTCTCAATAGAAGATCTCACCTGAGCGTCACGAGCCGGGGGCTCGTTATCGTTGAGATGGCAAGTCCGCAACATCGACCAGTGTTCTCGTCTGGCGATAACATGAAGGGCGCAGGATCGCCTCCTCCCCCGCCATGAGCCGAGCGCCCGTAAGCGTCGCGAGTCGTGTGAACGTATGGATCCCAGTCAACGATCGCTTCCAGCCGTCTGTCATGAGAACCGAGCGCGATGGTTAGAACGTGCGGCTTGCCAGCTGTTGTCGACCAGTCGACGCGGGTTCTCGTGCTCGGAACCATGCCGGGCGGCCGCTCGCTCGCCGCAGGGCAATACTACGCGCACCGGCAGAATCGCTTCTGGCGCATCATGAGCCGCGTTCTGGGGCGCGACTTCGACGTGGATTATGCGCGTCGGACAGGCTTGCTGCTGCAGGCGGGTGTCGGCCTCTGGGACGTGCTGGAGTGCTGTGAGCGTCCCGACAGCAGCCTGGATGCGAGGATCGTGCGTGGCTCGGAGGTCCCGAACGACTTCCGGACGTGTCTCGATGATCACCCGAGCATCCGGGCATTCGCGCTGAACGGAACGAAAGCCGCGCAGCTCTTCGAGCGCCTCGCCCCTGTGCCCGTCGCTTCCCGGGTGGACATGCTGCGCCTGCCGTCGACGAGCCCGGCGAATACCAGGATCAGTCTGGACCAACAGGTCGAGCAGTGGCGGCGGCTTGCGCCGTTTCTCGAATGAATCAACCGGACAGCCGAGTGGTTCGACCTTGACCCGCCGGAAGACCGTAGCCCAAGGCCGTGCCGTTCGCCGATCTGGAACCTGGAGGCTGCATGTCCCGCGCACCGAGTCGCTCGAAGGCGAGCCTGCTGGCACTCACGCCACTACTGCTGGTCCCTGGCGCGGCCGCCGCGCCGAGCAGCGCCAGCGCGCCGGCGGCACACGAGACCCCCGCCCCCGCCCCCGCCCCGTTCGAAGACTACGTCACTCCGGTCGGCCGGCTGCACAACGGTGTGCTGCGCGTCACGCTCGACGCCGGGCAGGCCGAGTGGCGGCCGTGGGGCGCGGACGGCCCGTCGCTCATGGCGAATGCCTTCGCGGCCGATGGCGCGGCGCCACGCATTCCCGGGCCGTTGATCCGGGTCACTGCCGGTACGCCGGTGCACGTCACGCTGCGCAATACCCTGTCGGACACGCTGGTGGTGCGCGGACTGCGCGACCGCAGCCGGACGCGACCGCCGGGAGCCGCGCCGTTCGGCGGGCTCGTGCCGGATCCGGTGACGGTGCCGCCGGGCGACGTCGCCCAGGTGCACTTCACGCCGACGGTGCCAGGAACGTACTGGTACTTCGGCCGGGTGCTGCGACCGGTGGCGCCGGGCCGGCAGCGACCGGTCTTCTCGGTGACGCGCGGCCCGTTCACGGGCGTGCTGATCGTGGACTCGCCGGACGCGCCGCCGCCGGCGGCGGAGCGGATCTTTCTGATCACGCACTGGGCGGACCGCGGGCTGCCGGGGTCGTGGCAGCCCGGGATCCGCTTCATGATCAACGGCCGCTCGTGGCCGCACACCGAGCGGCTCGCGTACGCGCAGGGCGACACGGTGCACTGGCGCGTGATCAACGCCACCGGCCTTGCCCACCCGATGCACCTGCACGGCTTCCACTTCAGCATCGCCGCGCGCGGTGATCAGTGGCGCGAGGACGTGTACGCCGCGGATGCGCGGCCACTCGCGGTCACCGAGAGCCTGGACCCGGGGCAGACCATGCGCATCGCGTGGGTCGCGAAGGAGCCCGGAAACTGGATCTTCCACTGCCACCTGATGCGGCACATGTCGTGGCTGCAGACGGCGGCGCTCGAGCAGGCGCCGTCGCCCCACCACGGCAGCGTCGCTGCGCGTGACCCGCTGGGCGGCATGGTGCTCGGCATCACGATCGCGCCGCGGCCGGATCATGTTGCCCCGAGTGCGACGCCGCGGCGTCGCATCCCGCTCCACATCGGCATGCGGTCCGGTGTCTTCGGCGACGCGCCCGCGTACGGCTTCGTGGTGCAGGAGGATGCCGCGCCGCCCGCGCCGGACTCGGTGCGCTTCCCCGGCAGCCCGATCGTGCTCTGGCGGGGCGAGCCGGTGGAGATCGTGGTGCACAACCGCGCCGACGTCGCGCTCGGCGTGCACTGGCACGGCCTCGAGCTGGAGAGCCGGGGCGATGGCGTGCCGGGCTGGAGCGGCTCGCCGGGCGCCGTGATGCCGGCCGTCGCACCCCGTGACTCGTTCGTCGTGCGCATGACGCCGCCTCGCGCGGGCACGTTCATGTACCACGTGCACAGCGAGCCCGGCCATCAGCTCGCGCAGGGGTTGTACGGCCCGTTCCTGGTGATGGAGCCGGGTGCCGAATGGGATCCCGACACCGACCGCCTGCTGCTGCTCGGCTCGCTGGGCGCCGAGCTGGACGCGCCGCCGGCGGTGAACGGCGAGCTCGACCCGGACGCGCTGGAGTTCGCGGCGGGCACGACCTACCGGCTGCGCGTCATGCACATCAGCCCCGACGACGACAAGCGCGTGAGGCTGCTGCGCGGCGAGCAGCCCGTCGAGTGGCGTGCGGTGGCGAAGGACGGCGCCGACCTGCCCGCGTCCGCGCTGCGCGTGACGCCCGCCGCACTGCGCATCGGCGTCGGCGAGACCTACGACTTCCTGTGGACGCCCGCGCAGTCGGAGGCGCTGACGCTGGAGATCGTGACCACGTTCAGCATCGGCCCGCCGAATTTCGAGCGGCCGGGCGCACCGCCGCCGGATACGATGCGCATCCCGATTCGCGTGCGCTAATCGCCGGTTACACGCGCGGGCGGCCGCGCCTGCGAACCGCCCGCCGTGTGCGCACACCTGCATCAGCGACTGACCGCTGCTGCCTCCGCGGTCACCGGCTCGACGATCTGGTGCACGCGCGCGATCAGGTCGGCAGGGAAGCCGCCCTGCCGCGCGTGGGCCAGCACCATCTGCTCGTCCGGCGCGACGTAGATGCAGTAGAACCTGTCGTCCGTGACGTAGCTGTGGATCCACTGGATGCTCGGACCGAGGCCGTGCAGCACGGCGCAGGAGCGCTGCGCGATGTCCGTGATCTGCTCCGGTGACAGCTGGCCGGCGCCCGGAATTTCCCGCTCGATGATGTACTTCGGCATGGCTTCCTCGCGGTTCCGGTTGGGTCTACTGCGCGAAGGCGCAGGACACGGTCGGGTTCCAGTCGGCGAAGATGCCGGCCGGGTTGTGCTTCCAGACCCAGGCGTGCAGCACCCACAACCCGACGGCCTCGTTGCGATGGAAGTCGATGCCGTGCAGCGCCGGCGGCTCGGCGGCAGTCCACGCGGTGAACGGCACGATGTACTCGACTGCGACGAGGCGCAGCCGCCCGTTCTTCTGCGGTTCGTAGACCAGCAGCTCGGGCGCGAACTCCTGGGGTGTCCCATCGATCAGACTCACGTTTCCGTAGTGATACCCCATGCCGCCGGTCCCGGGTAACTCCAGGCACCCGGTGATCTGGGTGTCCCACCCCGCGGCGGCGGCGGCATCGATCCGGTGGAACGCCGCCGTCGCATTCCGGAGCCCGGCCAGCCAGCGCGACACCTCCGGCCCCTGGGCTGTATTCGCGTGTGCCGTGTGCGGGACGACTGCCTCCGTCCGATCCGCGGCGAACGGTTCGCTATCCCGAGCATCGCAGGCGGCGAGGCCGGTCAGCACCAGCGTGGCAGCGGTGGCAAGGCCATACAGCGTGCTGCGTTCTCTCATGGGACCTCCTGGGTAGTGAGGGTGGCGGCCGACCTTGCCGCCATTCGTCGTGGCGCTGCACATTGCAACGGCGGCATCGTCCGGCCGTCGTCCCGTCGTCGCCTCCCTCTCGCCTGATTGCATCGTGTTCCGGCTCGAGCTGTTCGGCAGTGCGTCGATCGAGGGGCCCACCGGCCCCCTGACCGGTCGCCCGGTCCAGCGGCGCCGGCTCGCCTTGCTCGCGCTCCTGGCCATCGCGCGCCAGCGCGGCCACACGCGCGACAAGCTGATCGGCTACCTCTGGCCTGACGCGGACCCGGACCGCGCCCGCCACCAGCTCTCCGATTCCGTCTACCGCATCAACCAGGCCGTGGGCGGCGAGGCGGTGATCGGCATCGGCGACGAGCTACGGCTCAACCCGGAGCGGCTCCCCTGCGATGCCTGGGAGTTCGCCGACGCGCTCGAGCGCGGCGAGTGGCAGCGGGCAGTCGAGCTGCACGCCGCGCCGTTCCTCGACGGCTTCTTCCTGACCGGTGCCGACGAGCTCGAGCGCTGGGTGGACGCGCAGCGCGAGCGCCTCGGTCGCGAGCGGGCCCGCGCGCTCGAGGCGCTGGCCGAAGCGGCCGAGCGCGACAACGCGCTGCCCGACGCCGTGCGCTGGTGG